>NZ_JAUBPS010000104.1:0-16084 GCF_036700865.1 Microcoleus sp. S13C4 | reverse complement strand
ATTGACTGGATACTCCTTCATATCTTGCCCTTAAAGTCAAGTACAATTTATACCAAATTAGATGAGCTTACCCTGGTACAGACTCTCGGAATCGGGAGAGTACGAACTGCAAGAACCGGATACTAATCAGCGATTTTGGATAGAATCAATGGGTTTATTTCTGGGGGTTTGGGAAGGTGAAAAGTCTCAGAGAACGGGTTATTGGTTGCGCTGGTGGGATGAGAATGGCAATTTGTTGCTGTGGGGTGCGGAACGGGTGGAACAGGAACGCCAGCGCGCCGAAGAGGAACGCCAGAGGGCCGATCGACTAATGGCATACTTGAGAAGTCAGGGTATCGATCCTGATGGCATTTGAAGGCGTGGGAGGTCGATCGACCTTTCGACCCTTAATCCAATCCCATTTTGATTGCACCATCGAGTCAGCAAGGGCGTTTGAGATTAAAAATAACCACAATTAAGGAGCGATCTGCAGGACTGCAACAACATTAGAAGAAAAATTAGATCGGCTTCCTGATGACTTAGCCTCAGCACTAGAAGCGGAACGCCAGCGTGCTCCTGAACTCACATCTTTGCTACCGCGTTACCGAGCTCGGTTTGGCGAAATGCCAGAGAGTAACGGCTAAAAAGTAAGGGTGCGATCGCGCTTCACCAATCTCGCTCGCCCGCGTGTTATTGTTACCTAAGTGTCCTTGACAAATCTCTGGTGTTGTGTGCTGGGCTAGAATTGGTCTCAAATTTTAAATGGCGAAGGGCGATCGTTTTGCGATCAAACTTGGGCAATCTAGAGATAGGTGCTTTGCCAGTACCGGGAAAACAGCGACGCCAAGAGTTAGCAATGGAAAGTATACAGAAAAAATCTAGTGATAGTCGGGTTCATCGGAGCGATCAAATTAAGCAGATTTTTGCGTTAGTATCAATGGTTTCGTTTGGTGGTTCTGCGATTTTTGGTATTTTCAGTCTGTTCAGCAGCGGTTTGAGCAGCCAGCACCAACAAAAGCCGACGCCTGTGGCTGTTTCTCAGGAATCTTTGCTGGCGGCGCAGGAACGGGGATATGAAACGGTTTTGCAGCGGGAACCGCAGAATCAGACGGCTCTGGAGGGGTTGGCAAATGTGCGCTTGCAGATGAATAATAAGGTGGGGGCGATCGACCCTTTGGAGAAGTTGGTCAAGCTAAATCCCGGGCGATCGGATTATAAGGCGCTGTTGGGGCAGGCGAAGGGAAAGTAGTAGGCGATCGCAGAGAATCAACTGTCAAACAAAGTTATTTTATAGTTAAGTGAAGAAAAAAGGAATTGGTAATGCGAATGCCTGAAAAAAAACCATTGGTTAGCATTGGTATGCCCCTTTACAATGAAGAGCGGTACCTTCGTCAGATGCTCGATTCTTTAATATCACAAGATTATGATAATTTTGAGTTAATTATCTCAGATAATGCCTCTTTTGATAGCACTTGCCAAATATGTCAGGAATATGCTGCCAAAGATGATCGGGTGCGTTACCACCGAAATGAAACTAATATTGGTGCTAGCGCAAACTTTAAAAGAGTTTTTAAATTATCGCAGGGCGATTATTTCGCTTGGGTAGCAGGTCACGATCTCTGGCATTCAACATTTCTGTCTCGTTGTTTAGAAATTTTCTTGCAAGATGAGTCTGTTGTATTGTGCCACCCACAAGCTCTGTGGATAGATACAGGCGGTCAGCCATTAGGTTCGATACCCAGCTCAGTTGAAACTAGAGGATTAGATCAAATATCACGATTTAACGTCGTTTTGTGGGGGCTAGGATACTGCTATCCTATCTATGGTCTTATCAGCTCAAAAGCCTTAAGACAGGCTGGCTTAGGTCTAGAAGTAATTGGATTTGACGCGATTCTCCTAGCTGAGCTATCTCTTATGGGAGCCTTTGCTCACATAAGTGAGCCACTTCTCTATATGAGGAAGATGGAGGATTACGGCAGTTGGGATAAGTATGTTGAAAAGATATTCAGGCAGAGTTTATCAAATTTGTCAGCATCGTCTATGTACTGGCAGATGATTGATGAACATTTCAAAGTAGTTAGCAAGCATATCAACTCTTCTTTAGAAAAAGATGCTGCTACTTTATCGACTGTTTTATGCTTACTGACGAAATACAGTTGGGTATTAAAAACCATCCCAAATTCAAAGGCGCAACTGCCATATTCTGCAGATGATTTTGAGGAGCGTATAAAGCAAATAGGTTCAGAAATTTACGAAGCGACAAGAGCTATAGAAATACTATTCAATAAATCTGAGCAATCAAACGATCGTCAGAAAGGAATTCCTAAAATTATTGTTGATGGCGTATTCTTCCAGCTTTACAAAACAGGAATTGCTCGTGTCTGGAAATCTTTGCTAGAGGAATGGGGAGAAAGTGGTTTTGCCAAGCATATCGTAGTTCTTGACAGGGCTGGAACTGCACCAAAAATTTCTGGGATCTGGTATCGGAATGTACCACCTTATGACTACGAAAGCACGGATACTGACCGCGAAATGTTGCAGCAAGTCTGCGAGGAGGAAGGTGCTAATTTATTTATATCCACCTACTACACAACACCCCTATCAACTCCCTCTATATTCATGGGCTATGATATGATTCCGGAAGTGGTGGGAGCAAATTTGAATGAACCAATGTGGAAGGAGAAACATCATGCTATTCGCCATGCTTCTGCTTATATTGCTATTTCTGAAAACACAGCCAGTGACTTAGCAAAGTTTTTCCCAGAAATTGCCTCTAAGTCTGTAAGTGTAGCTCAGTGTGGAGTTCACAGTCTTTTCTCACCGGCCAGTCAAGAAGATATTAAAGGTTTTAAAAATAAGTATGGTATCTCAAAGCCATACTTTATTTCAGTCGGAGGGGGCGCAGATTACAAAAATAGTATCTTGTTTTTTAAGGCTTTTGCTCAACTTGCCAGCAAACAAGGCTTTGAGATTGTCTGTACGGGGAGTGGAGTTTTATTAGAAGGAGAGTTGAGAAATTATACTTTAGGTACTGTAGTTCACAAGCTTCTACTCAATGATGAGGAATTAAGATTAGCTTATGCAGGTGCTGTTGCACTGGTTTATCCATCGAAATATGAAGGATTTGGCTTGCCTGTACTGGAGGCACTCTCCTGCGGTTGTCCGGTCATCACTTGTCCTAATGCCTCGATTCCTGAAGTAGCGGGGGAAGCAGCTTTATATGTTAATGATGAGGATGTTGAGGGTTTAGCCGATGCACTTTGCGAGGTACAAAAACTGAAGGTTCGCAACTCATTAATTGCGGCTGGGTTGGAACAAGCCAAAAAGTTCTCTTGGTCAAAAATGGCGAGAACGGTTAGTTCAGCACTGATGGATGCAACTCTAGTGCGTTTAAACTTGAAAGAAATTAATCTAATTGTTTTTCCAGATTGGTCGCAACCAGAAGAGTTTCTTGGTTTACAATTGGAACGAGTGGTAAGGGCCATCGCAACTCATCGAGACAAAAGTAAGATGACTCTCTTAGTAGACAACAGCAATATTGCTGACGAAGATGCTAATCTCGCTTTATCAAGCGTGGCGATAAATCTTTTAATGGAAGAAGATTTAGATGTTTCCGACGGCCCAGAAATTTCACTGATTGGACAGTTGAGCGAACTTCAGTGGTCAGCTTTGATATCTCGACTTTATAGTCGAATTGTATTGGAGAATGATAATAGAGAGGCTATCGCTCACGCCAAAGCCGAGAACATTCCCTCATTAGAACTAGACTGTTTTATGAAGGATAGTGACTGATGAATCGAGGTAATTTGTGCAGCGAGTTGCTGCACAAATTACTCACTCGAATCTCCACCATCAATGATTTTTGTCCAAATATATCTGCCACATCTGCTCGTATGCTTTTTCCATCTCTCGTGTAAATTGCTTGCCATTCCACAGGGGAGCAGTTTGTCGTGACTGTCGCAGCTTCCAAGATATTTGCTGCCGCAGAGCCGCATCTTTCCCTAAGCGAATTCCCCACTCGACATACTCTTCATCAGTCCAAGCAATCCCTTCCGAAATACCAGCATTCATCATCATCGTGTAGCTGTTGCGCGCAGCAAACTGTTCTCCCACTCGCGTCACTAAAGGAACGCCCATCCACAGCGTTTCCATAGTTGTTGTGGCTCCGTTGTAAGGATATGTATCAAGTACCACGTCAGCAATCCCTAAATTAGCGCGGTGAATTTGCTCAGATGGAGCTAAGGGTAAAAATTGCAGGCGATCGCCCGACACTCCCTCTGATTCTGCAACTTGGGTAAAGAAGTGTTTCAGTGATTCTTGATCCGCCAAACCTTTAATTAAAAAGTAGCTATTCGGTACAGATTTGATAATTTGCATTTGCAGCCGTGCAGTATTCGGGTTATATTTATACCCTCTCTGAGTGCTGAGATATATGACTGCATCGTCAGAGATACCTAATTCATCCCGCCGGAGAGTTGGTACCCCCACCTCAAAACCATCTACTGCTATGTAAGTTTGAGGTAAGCGCCAAATTTTTTCCGTGTAGTATTCCTGAGCAGACTCCGGTAAAACATAAGGATCGGCAAGATAGTAATCAATAGTTGGCACACTCGACGCATCCCAACCTAGCCAACCTACTTGAACTGGTGCTGGCTTAATCGCCATCGTTTCGCAGGAAGTAGTAAGTGTAATGCTATCGAGATCGACCAAAATGTCAATCTCATCCTCATAAATTTTCTGAGCCGCTTCTTGACCGTCTAATCCTAATTTATAAGCTTTGTCAACTTTGCTAATGTACCATTCCTGTAACTCGCCCTGGCTCATTTCTGCGCCAATCATATAAGCGTTGATTTCAAAATGTTCCCGGTCATGGTACTGAAAAACCCACCGTGCTAACCAACCGACAGAATGACTGCGGAGACAATGGGAAATATATCCAATCTTCAAACGTTTAGTAGGAGCATCTGTTGTCAAAATCCGCCCTCGCCATTGGCGACATTGTTCTACCTTTTCTTTGGCATAATTTTCAATATTTAATTGACACAATTGAGCTAATTGAAGGCGAAGTTGTGCATTTTCCTGGGCTTTATCCTGAAAATATGGGAAAAAAAATACTGAAGCAAATAAGCGAATTGTGGCACTTGAATCCAGTGAATTCGGTTGTTCTTCAAGCAACGATGCTAACAACGACCTCTGCAACTCCAATGCTGAACAAAATTCTTCCCAATACCCCCCTGCACTCATCAATGAGCGCATGATTAACATATTTGCATAAATTTTATCAGCCAAAGTTTCCATGACTGAATAACACAATTTAGCCGATTCTATTCCTTTACTAAATTCACTATTGTCTTGATAAAAAGCAGACACGGAGCGCAGTAATTCTGGATGGAGAGGTTCTAAACGCAACCCTAGCTCAGTGAAGCGTATTGCCAGTTGATATTGCTTAGCCGAGTAAGCTATTTTATAAATAAACGGAATCAAAACCTCCATCAAATCTCTGGATTCTTTGACATAAAATAGGCAGGCTTCTATTAAGTCATAGGATGAGGGGTCGAAAGGAGCCTGAGTTAAAACATTGCTCAATACTTGTAGTAATAGTTCAGAATCTACTGCGATACCCGATTCAGACTTGAGAAGCTCTAACACGCCTAAATCTTTCAGTTCCTGTCCTGTGTAGGCTCTTTGCAAAGTGGACAGTCCCATCAAATGCAGGAGGTTATTAACATCGTTAGGATTGATTTCCCGTATGTGCTGCCGAATTGCCCAAGCTACTGCATAATCCCCCACCTCCCACGTGCGCCGCTCTGCTTCGGCGTGCAGAACCTCTATCAATTCTTCTGTCCAGAAATCTATTTCTTCTGGCTCTCCCTCGGTCATTCCCAACAGCCAAGTAGTCTGAGCTTCCGCTTCTTGTTCTTGCAACAGCAACATCAATCCCAAGTGCCAGTAGTGAGACTTAACACTGGGTTCTGCTACAATCGCTTGTTCATAAAGCAATGCCGCCTTAATGTAATTTCCTTGAAGTAAACATTGGTGTGCTTGCTGCTGCCAATCAGGAGCAAGAGCTAATAAATCATTAGAAATCATAGGGCAAATTCATACAAGAATTTGATTGGACGCAATAAAGCGGGCAGCACACGCGACACCACCCGCTTTTTATTGTTTCTCAACAAGCGTAGCTTGCTGGACTCAACAATTACTTAGTAACTTCAGTCATGCTACCGCAGGTAGGCGCAGCAGAACCATCGGGTGCAGTGAGCGTCGGAGCAGATCCCGCAGCTCCCTCACAAAGTACGCTCTGCGTGGTTTTTGCGTCTCCGGCTGTAACTAACCCCACAGCCGCGGCATAAGATTTCAGAGCACCGCCAGCAGCCGGGGTTGCACCAGCGGTAGCTCCGCCTGCTGGCGCTCCTACGGCGTATGTATAGTTGGTGGTTTGAGTTTTTAGACCAATACCCAAGCCTGAGATATTATTGGAAAACACAGTATTTTCAGCGTAGTAAGCTTGCTGAGCTTTGTTAATGGAGCTGAGGTACTGCTTAGCTTCTGACTGCTTGGCTTTGTTAGCTTGGCTGAGGAAGGAAGGCAAAGCAATAGCAGACAAAATACCGATGATGATGATAACAACCAGCAGTTCAATCAGTGTGAAACCTTGATCCTGTCTTCTTTTGTTGATGTGTTGCAGGAACTTGGCTTTAAATTCAGTCTTCATAAGTCTTTTCTCCGTGAGGGGTGGGATGCTTGATTTCTAACTCTTATATGTAACTTACCCAGTTATCGGCGCTTTAATATCACCCCAAACTATTTTTTTTTTCAACTCCTAGCTCTAAGGCTCCAAAAGCACATAGAGAAAGACTTCCAGCATAATCAACAGTTCCTTGACTTCCTCAAAGGCAGTCTGCTCACTAACAGACTCTAGGTTAACACCGATCTGCGAGCCGATTTGGAGCCACTGCTGCATGAGCGACACCACAGACTGCGGCCCATCCCAAAGAGGTAGCAAGCAAGCAGCCATTGTACTCTCGATCGCCACCGCCGTTAGACTTGGCATAATATAACGGCTAATCTCAAATGGCGTCTGGCTGTCAATGCAATTACTCAAGTCTTCCCTCACCTGAGAAATCCTGAGTTGAGGGTGCAGGTGTACCCGTGCTTCCCGCCATTGAGCCTCTGTCCATTCCGCAACTGGCACAAAAGCCTGAGTTCGATTTGGATGACCGCACCAGAAATCAAATAAACGGTGCACGGGATGTAACAAGTCAAATAAATGCAGTCGCTCTTCCAGAGAAGTTTCTGGGAGACTCATCGCCCAAAACGGAGGCAAATCATCTGGATCTTTGAACAAATCCATCAACTCCCACCGACGCCAATCCACCATACTGATAAACTCTAAATCAGCACCTCTCAACATTGCAAACACTTCAGGAATGGTAAAACCTTTATCACCCACGAATAAATAGTTAACCATAATCCATCCCTCATCCTTCACGCGATATTTATTCCAGGTTAATGCCTTAAGCCCTACTTCATCTCGTAATGCTTCCATTGTTTCCCGGACTATTTCCACCTCCAATTCTCCTGGACATCCATTCATTAATCCCATGGCTTTGAAAGCAGCTTGACCGCGAAATACTCCGGCTCTACCATTTGAACTGTGAAGGTTTGTGCGGATGATGCCATCGGTCGCCAGAACTGATTTCATCGCTTGCAATCCAGCAACAGGGTCGGGCAAGATATACAGAACGTCGTCAGCATTGATATAGTCAAACTGTAACCCTAAACTTGGTAATTCTTCTATCTTCAAAGCATAAAACTCTGCATTAGCAACCCCATGATACTGTAAACGTTGCTCAGCTAGTTTCACCGATTGTTCTGATAAATCGATGCCTACTATTTTCGCTCCCGGATTGGCTATAGCTAAGACTAAGGATTTATAACCGGTGCCGCATCCCGCATCGAGGATAACTTTACCTTCTGTATTAATAACTTTTCTATTTCTGAAGTAATAAGCAGTTACAAGATTATGAAGATAGAGCAATTCACTGTTGTCTTTTGGAGATTCTTCCAGCGGGATTCTGGGAAAAGGAGTATTGTCAAATTGCTGGCGAATGTTTTCTATTAACTCTAAATTTTGGTGATCCATGTTCAATTACACTCAACGCTGGCAAATTACCTTAGTATTTCAGAAAATAGCCGATCGCCCGCCCACCCGCAACACATACTTGCAATAATAGTCTGAAAACCGATCGCCCAACCAACTATCACGTCCATGAACACCAACATCAGCCCCATCCTCAAAGTATTCACCCTTTCCGCCGCACTTTCTCTGGCCATCAAGTACGCAGGGCCTAGCTTATCCATACCCTCTACCGACCTCAACGCCCTAATCGCCGTCTTTACCCCCAGTATCATCCTAGCTGCGATCCTCGGCTGGCGATCGCGCCAACAGCAGCAGTAGAGACGCAATCAAAAAGGGCGAGCGCTACTTAATCTAAAGACTGTGTTTTTGCCAAAATCTTAATTCCCCGTACAGCTTATCAAAACCAAAGTTGAGGCACTCACCATGATTCAAATCATACCTGAATTAGTAACATTCGATGAATTCATTGACTGGTATCCTGAAAATTCAGAACACCACTACGAACTGCACAATGGAGAAATTGTTGAGATGCCAAAAGCAACAGGTAAACATTCTAAAGTGGCCGGTTTTACCGCACTGAAAGTCGGAATAGAGATTGAGCGTCTCAATTTGCCCTACTTCATCCCCAAAGAATGCGTCATCAAACCCATGCGCGAGGAATCGGGATATGAACCAGATATTATTGTACTTAACGAACAAACCATTGGAAACGAGCCGCGATGGGAGAAATCATCAATTATCACAAGGGGCTCATCAGTCCCCCTAATCGTCGAGGTAACTAGCACTAATTGGGGAGATGATTATGCCCTAAAGCTTGAGGCATATGAGTCAATGGGTATTCAAGAATATTGGATTATAGACTATCTAGGATTGGGCGGCAGACGGTTTATTGGCAACCCCAAACAACCCACTTTTTCGATTTACCAACTAATTGACGGGGAATACCAAGTCAAACTGTTCAGAGGGGGTGATTCTATTGAGTCCCCAACTTTCCCCGAATTGAAGCTGACAGCGCAGCAGGTGTTCGCAACAGGGAACTGAGGAGGCTGCTTATGCTGATGTCCGAGTAGGGGTATCTGATTAAAGATGCGATCGCCCGCATCTGCTGTATCTTGATATAAAGGCGATTCATCGCTGCTGGGCGGCAGAACAATTAGCCAGCAGCAATTCCCAATACCTTATTCCTCAATCTAAAATCTAAAATCTAAAATCTAATGAAGCTAGGACAGTGGATGGGCTTATTAGCCCTCATCGCATCTTGTTACATCCTGTGGCAAATCAGGCAGGCCCTACTGCTGCTGTTTGCCGCCATCGTCTTAGCCACAGCCTTAAACAGACTAGCACGCTACTTGCAAAAATTCGGATTCAAAAGATCGATCGCCGTACTCTTATCAGTTAGCTTCCTAGTCCTCATCTTTGTAGGATTATTCCTAATAATTGTACCACCCTTTGCCCAACAGTTTCAACAACTTACCCAAAGAGCCCCTCAAGGAATAGCAAAATTAAATGAGTGGATCGATCAGATTGAAGCTCGCTTCTCTGGACAAATTGGTCAGCGACTACCGAATCTTGATATTAACGACATTATCCAACAACTGCAACCTTTATTCAACCAACTCGTCGGCGGTGCAGGAGCCTTTGTCGGTAACACATTAGGCGTTATTCTCAGCTTTTTGCTGGTCATAGTTTTGACCTTGATGACATTAGCCGAACCTCTATCTTACCGCAAAGCATTCATCCAACTATTTCCCTCTTTCTATCGGCGACGAGTCGATGGCATTTTAGATGAATGCGAAACAGCTCTCGGTCGATGGGTAATCGGCGCTTTAATTAGCATGAGTGTCATCACTTTTCTGAGTTTAATTGGTTTGTCAGTATTGCAGGTTCCCCTAGCTCTAGCTCACGCTGTTTTAGCCGGCTTGCTGAACCTAATACCCAATATCGGGCCTGGTTTGAGCGTCATTCCCCCAATGACTATCGCACTTTTAGACTCTCCCTTAAAATCCGGTTTTGTGCTAATCCTCTACTTTCTAATTCAACAATTTGAAAGCAACCTCCTCACCCCTTACGTTATGGCGCAGCAAGTAGCGCTATTGCCGGCTGTTACCTTAATAGCTCAAGTATTCTTCGCCACCTTCTTTGGATTTTTAGGACTATTGCTTGCCCTTCCTCTCACCGTTGTCGCTCAAGTTTGGGTTAGAGAAGTTTTAATTAAAGACATTCTTAACCAGTGGCAGGCAACTCCCAGAAAGCTAGCAGCGCTCGACACCGCTATTCACGAGGAGTACGAATCTATAGGAGTAACACATAGCAAGCCAGAAAGCCTGCCCGAAAAAAATTTAGAAATCCCTAATAATACAGAAAGCCACAATCCTGAAAATCAATAATTGAAATCGCTCGATGATGACTGTTACACCCCTTGACTATCCAAGTTTAAAAACTACTCAAAGAGTGGTTTTACCAAATATCAGTTTGCCAACTTATCAGACCTTATGGGCAGAAGCTAGAGACCGCAGAGCCTCTAAATTTGCTGACAGTCGAGGATTGCTAGAAATTATGATACCGTCCGAGTTGCACGCAAACATAAATGACGTGCTGAAAAGCATAGTTACCGCTTTAACTTAAGAGTTAGACTTGAGAGTTAAAGGATTTACTCCCACGAGTTGAAATCGCTCCGATTTACAACAATGTGCACAACAAGATTCATGTTTTTCTATCCAAAATCTTGAGAGTATTCTCGGTAAAAACATTGGAATTTCCAACGATGTATCGCCCGCTTTAGTCATTAAAGTCGATCTTATCAGTGTATCCTCAAATCGATTATCAATTTATCAGCAGCTAGGAATTATTGAAAGGGGGCGATATAGGGGAGGAACTGTCGAAATTTACCAACTTCAAAAACCCAGATATATTTTTTTGGGCGACTACTGTCTTGCATTCATTTCCAATTATGCCTGCAACCTTGCTGAATCATTTAGTACAAATGCCAGAAACTCAGGACGATAATGCTATTGTCCGGTATTGGGGGCAGTCGGTGAGGCAGCAATTGCAAACACAGAGTTTGTAGCTAATTTATAGCGAAGACCAATAAGGAGGTCGATCGCCAAAACTGCATTCGCTCGCTCGACCTCTCATCACCCTAAAATCTAAAATCTAAAATACTCTTATGCGATCGATCGACGAAATCAACGATAAAATCAGCCAGGGCAAAGCCACAGTCTGGACAATCGAAGAACTCAAAACTAGAGTTCAAGAAACCAGCATTACCCAAGCAGCCAAAGAAGTCGATGTGATTACCACCGGCACCTTCGAGCCGATGGAATCCTCCGGTGCAATCATCAACCTCGGCCATACCGACCCGCCGATAAAAATCCGCCAATGCTGGCTAGACGGCGTTTTAGCCTACTCCGGCTTCGGGGCAGTAGACCTGTACCTGGGAGCCACCCAAGTAGCCGAAGACGGCGAAGAATCCCGCGAACGGGGCGGCGGACACGTCATCGAAGACTTAATAGCCGGCAAACCCGTGCAGTTGCGCGCCCTCGGACAAGTAACAGACTGCTACCCTCGCGCCTCCTTTGAAACCACGATTACCCGGGATACAATCAACCAGTTTTATTTATTCAATCCCCGCAACGCATATCAAAACTTTATTGTGGGAGTCAATGGAGGCGATCGCCCGCTGTTCACCTACCTCGGCCCCCTGCAACCAAACCTCGGCAACGCCGTCTACTCGAACCTTGGAGCCATGTCTCCCCTGCTCAACGACCCCGACCTCCAAATCATCGGCATCGGCACCCGCATCTTCCTAGGAGGCGCTCAGGGCTACATCACCTGGGAAGGAACCCAGCACTTTCCGCTGCAAAAACGCCAGCCCAACCGCACCCCCATCGGCCCGGCCGCCACCCTTGCACTCATCGGCGACGCGAAACAGATGAACTCGAAATGGGTGCGCGGCTGCTACTTCAAAAACTACGGCCCATCCCTGATGCTGGGAGTCGGCATCCCCTTTCCAGTCTTAAACGAAACAGTCGTCGCCAACTGTGCAGTATCCGACAAAAAAATAGTAGCGCCGGTGGTAGATTTCTCCATCCCCCGGCGCGTTCGTCCCACTTTCGGTTTAGTTAGTTACGCTCAATTAAAAACAGGTCGTATTTTGATAGAGGGCAAACCTGTGCGGGCCGCCCCCCTTGCGAGTATGTTTCTGTCCCGGCAAGTAGCATTGGAATTGAAGCAGCAAATTGAAGCGGGTCAATTTACCCTCACGGCCCCAGTTGCTCCCCTACCCACTGACAGAGTATTTCTCCCGCAAGATTTGTGGGGCGCCCAAGTCCGGCTCGAATAAAGGATTTTAGATTGGCGATTTAGCGGTTGTAAATTAGTCTTGGACACACTAATCTAAAATCTAAAATTGGTTCATTCCTCGATCGGCTTAGGCTTCTTAACCGGCTTAGGAAGAGGTTCCTTGGGGACACGCGGTGCTGCTGCTGCTGACTTGATGGTAGGACGCCCTACAGGAGCACCGTCACCGCTGGGCCTAGGAGTAAACGGACGCTTCCCTCCTCCTTTGAAGCCACCGGGCGGCTTGCTGCCAGGGGGGAATTTCCGCTTTTTAATCGGCAGGGCACCAATATTATTAGCCTGCTCAATCATCAGACTGTCAGCTTTCAATTTGACGTGGAAATCCCAAAAAAACCCGATCGCTTTTGTTGCTAAATCTCCTTTGAGTTTCAGTTTAAAAAACTTCATCTTGTCGTCATTCTTGCGGGGAGCTTGCTTGATTTTGACGATGACATACTTTTCCTCGTCTTGGGATTGATAAATCACCTCACCTCTAATCGAAAAATAGCCATCTTCAACATCAGGTTCCGAGGGCGGCAAAGATGCGGTCGATGCTTCGCCACTAGCCTCAATCTCCGCTGCTTCCGGATTCTCCTCATCAGAGGACGGTTCGGGGGGTTTCTTAAGCGTTTCCGGCTCCCAAACTCCCATAATCTGGGCGTGCAAGTTGCCGTCTTCTTGCCTGGTGCGGGGATAGACCACCCACAGGTGTTCTTGTTCCAGATCCAGGTGATTTTTGACTAAACTCATGACTCTACCCAGCAAAACTGCGTCGATGGCAGTTCCGTCGGCAGCTATCAGCATACCCCGGGTGAATTGCTCTTCTGATTGCGTGTAGCGGCCCCGCACCAAACCAACAGCTCGGTACTGTCTGGGTTCGCTGGGTGGGGGAATCGGATGTTGGCGCATGACGGAGGGTATGTCCTCAGGGGCCTGACTTTCGTTAGCGGGAGGCTCGCCGTTGGCCGGCGGTGCAACTGCTAGGGCTGGAGTATCGCTGACAGGTGTCGAAGACGCTGCTGGCGCCGGGGGTGCAGGATCATTGCTGGGCTGGTCTTGTGGCTTTGTTTTGTCCTTGTCGAGGGCAGAACTGTAGCGTGGTCGTTGCAGCTTATCCTTGGACGCTGGGGCGTCTGTTGGCGTTGCCGGTTGATTTTGGTCAACAGGTGCAGCCAACGCCGAAGGCACCGAACTTTCGTCTGGTGTCTCAGGAATGGAATCTGTATCTTTAGGCGGATTGACGGCCAGTTCGCTGGGCTGAGCCTTGCGAGTTGAAGTAGATTTGGACGATTTGGAAGACCGGTTGGGAGAGGGGTTCATAAAAACTCCTTGCAGCGGAGACACATCCCTTAAGGGAAATTAGGAATAAACTGAAGAAACTGCTTTAAAAACTACTAGCACCTGACTTGGGGCTTGCGCCCGGAGGTCTGGTTTTGACCCGTCAACGCCAACTTTCAACGCTACGAGTGCCGATCGGTTCGCTGGCTGCTAAAATCCTTGCGAATCAGGACTTTGGGAGTTGCTGACCGATCGATCGCCGATCGCGCTGAGCTGGAGTTGCTGGCTAATAGCATTTAGGATATTCAGCTTGCCTATTTTACTTAATCCAATTACCTAACGGCCTGATCCGCCATATTTTCGGTAATTTTTAGCTTGACCAGACTAAATTGGACAGACACCGCAGTCCTTGGGGCTGCGGGTCTGAGTGTCCAAAATTGTTTAGCTAGCATGGAGTTGTGGGTCTGTTACCATATTAGCTGCAAGTAAAAGGCTGCTTTGTCCGTTCGGACTTTGAAGTTAAGAACTTTTATGGTTGCATGGATCGAGTTAAGTGGCAGACGCCCCTGGGCGATGCGTTAATTCTTAGAAAATAGTAGATTTAAGCTGGGATAGTTGAATTATGGAAAAAGCAAACAAGCGTCGTGGGTTGATTACTGTCGTGGTGGTGCTGTCGCTCATCGCTTTTTTGGGATTTTCCCTTGTGCCAATTTTAAACAGTATTCTCCAGGCCAGCCAAGCGCAAAGTCGGTCAACTCCAACGCCTACTCAAACGGCGCAGTCTGGGGAGAAGCAATCAGAGTTGCTGCAAGCTCAGGCTAGGGGGTACGAATTGGTTTTGCAGCGGGAACCTGACAATGTAACAGCTTTGCGGGGATTATTGCAGGTGCGACTGGAGTTGATCGGACAAGGAGTGGGCGACATTAAGGATGTGATCGCTCCTTTGGAAAAGTTGGCTGCGCTGAATCCTGAAACTACTGAATACGGGATTTTGCTGGCTCAGGCTAAGGAACGCACGGGCGATCGCGAAGGGGCTGCTCAGGCTTACAGGTCAATTTTAGGGTCTAAGCCTGGGGAAATTAAGGCTTTGCAGGGGTTGGTGAATTTGCTGCTGGTGCAGCAACGGCCCGAAGCTGCGATCGGACTGCTGCAAGATACGCTGAAGGCGGCTCCGGCTGCAAATCAGGCGAAACCGGAAAGTGTGGATGTAACTTCGGTGCAGTTGATTTTGGGGCAGGTTTATGCTGTCCAGAAGCGCTACGAGGAGGCGATCGCAATTTACGACGAATCTGCTAAGGCTAATCCCAAAGATTTTCGCCCGACTTTAGGAAAGGCGATCGTGCTGAAGGAACAGGGCAAAACAGATGAGGCAAAAACGCTATTTGATCGAGCTACTGAGTTAGCTCCTCCTAACTATAAAGACCAAATTAATCAGTTAGCTAGTGGCACTCCTTCGCCTTCTCCTGCCCAGAAAGCGAGTCCCGAATCGGCTGCTTCTCCTAGTCCAAAATCGGCTGCTTCTCCTAGTCCAGAAGGTGCGCTACCGAAACCTTAAGGAAAGTTTTAAGTGAAAGAGTTTTGAGTTGTCAGTGAAAAAGTTTTAAGTTAAAAACTTAATAATTTAAACTCAAAACTACTCGCTTTCTTCTTAATTACGCAGGACTTATGAAAAGAAACCCGGTTTCTACGAGAAATCTTGGTTGAGCGACGACAGATACAGGTCGAAACCGGGTTTATAAGCCCTCGCGTCCAGCATCCTGTTACCGACTACCAATTACTAATTACCAATTATGTAAGACCTCGGAGGGAATTATGACTACTCGCGTTAACCGCGTTGTTCTACTTCCTGCTTTTCCATACCACACTCAATTACCAGACTCCGACGGTACTTTTGTAAAAAATTTTCAGGAACATCCGCAAAGGTTAATTTTAACTGATTCGGTCGCCCATATTTTGCAGCAGCGGCATCCTGACGGACAATATGCAATCGGTCAATGCTGCGGCATTTACTGGCAAGAAACCGAGCCGCCGGAAAAAGGTGCAGAAGCTCCTGATTGGTTTTATGTTCCCAATGTACCTCCTAATCTAGACGGTCAAATTCGCCGTTCCTACGTGCTGTGGCGAGAACACATAGCACCGTTAATTGCTTTGGAATTTGCGAGCGGGAACGGTGATGAAGAGCGCGATCGTACTCCTTTATCCCGCACTGATGAAGGGGTAATAACGAAACCGGGCAAGTTTTGGGTGTACGAACAGGTGATGCGAATTCCCTAAGCTGTTGTGCCTTTAAATAGGGTATAATAAAAAATGAGTTTAGTCAATCTCTACAAAAATGCCAGCTAAAAA
>NZ_JAUBPS010000103.1:0-16490 GCF_036700865.1 Microcoleus sp. S13C4 | reverse complement strand
ACGACCAGACATTGTAATTCTCTCCTTTACTTTTTACACAAGTCTATCACATCTTTAAAAAAATGGTATAAGAGTTATGGTAACAACCGGGTTTCCTTTGTGTAGTTTTGGTAAAAAAACTCGGTTTCAGAGCATCGCCGTGCGTCTAGGAGTGTTTGTGTAAGTCCTATTAGTATCAATCCGGATCTAGCGGGCGATCGCGGGAATACATAGCCAAATAAAGCTATAAAAAAATGGTAAAAATATTTGTGACAACAGCCGTCGCTGGCATCATGATGAATCTCGCGATTTCGAGCTTTGGATTTGCTGCTTTAATTCGCCCTGTTCCCGCTATGAATCAAACTGTTGCGACTCTAGAAAGAATGCTCAGCGCGACACAAAAGCCGGCGGCGCTGAACTATTCGCGTCTGGGGATTGGTGGCGTTCGGTTGGGGATGTCTGTAGAAGAGGCAAAACGCAAGTTGGGAAAACCGCAGCGCGACGAAACTAAACCTGCTGGGCCTGGCATCGGCGGCAAGATTCGCACGCTAACCTACTCAGGATTGACGGTAGCAGCATGGGAGGGCAAAGTTTATTTAGTTTCTACTACCAATCCCAAGTTTCTGACAATTGATGGTGTGAAGGTAGGAGATAACAGCCAAAAAGTTGTTAAAACTTACGGTTACGGGTCGCAATCTGTGCAGGGTGGAGTGACCCGGTTGACTTACAGCAATGACCAAAAGGCTTCTAATTTGATTGTGGAAATTAAGGGCGATCGCGTGCAAAAAATTATTGTGAGCACGCAGCTAAACTGAAATATTAAACCACAGTGCAAAAGTCCGGGTTCACAAGTTTGTAATAAGGACTTTATTTATGAGGATTTTTAGTCTTTCTGTGAGTTGACTGGAGGGCTTTTTCCTCATGTGCGATCGCCCGCGTCTCCTTAATCCTCTTCATCATCATCCGACAATATTGCCATTTCCTCAGCAATTAGTGTCTGAAAATCCTCTCCGCAGTGAACGTTGAGATGAATTGCAGCACTCAGGAACTCTGCTAGAATTTCAGCTTTTTGTCGATCGCTCAACTCAGGTAACTGAAGCTGATGGATTAAAGTAATCACATTTTGACACTCAGTACCCAATTCATCAATTAACGTACTCAGCGTAGAATTTGTTACAGAAATTGTCCGATTTCTAAATTCCATCTTTAGTTACCCACTTCTTAGTCTGCGGAGGCAGACTTTGTTTGTGTAGTAGCGGTTTCAACCGCCGAGTAATCTTCGTTTGTGTAATAGCAGTTTCAACCGCCGAATTCAGATTTAGTCTCACACCCATAAAAAAAGTAGAGACGCGATCGATCGCATCTCTACAATAATTCTAAATAAGGTGCACATTGTGCACCCTACCAATTAGCGGTTCTGGGGAACAGGAGCACTCGGTGCTCCAGAAAAAGTCGCCTCACCAGTCTTAGCCCGCTTTTTGATCAAGATAGGCTTGACGCTGTTTTCTCCACCAATCGGGGGATCTTCTTGTTGAGCGTAATCAGCGCCCATCCAAGCAGGACGGCTTTGATCGAAAGCCATTTGCAATGCAGCAGCGGCGATCGCGTGGGAGTCGTACTCCTCGGATAACTGAGAGACCAGAGGCAAGAAAGATGCCATGCGTTCGCCAGCCAAAGCTTCACGAACTTTACCCTGCATCTTTTCCAACTGACGAGCTTCAATTTGCGCCCGTGTCGGAATGTTTCGCACCGTCAAGCTCGATCGCACGTGGCGTTCAATCAAGCGCAGTTTGCGACGATCGACCGGTTGAATCAGCGTAATCGCCGTTCCTTCCCGACCAGCCCGGCCCGTGCGTCCGATCCGGTGAACGTAGCTTTCCACACTGTCGGGCAAATCGTAGTTAATCACGTGAGTCAAGTGATCCACGTCCAAACCCCGCGCCGCAATATCAGTCGCCACTACCCAGCGCACCTGACATTGGCGGAACCGATGCAACAAACGTTCCCGTTGTGCCTGATTCAAATTACCGTGATACTCATCAACGCTGTGACCTGCTGCTTGCAGTTGGCTGGTGAGTTCTGCCGCCGACTGCCGAGTCCGCACAAAAATCAGTGCAGATTCCGGGTCTTCCATTTCTAGGATTGGCTGTAGAGCTCTTGCCTTCGACCAGCCCCGGGGAATCATGTACACGCCTTGGCTGATGCGCTTCGGCGTTGCTTTTGGCTGTTCTACGGTGACGTTGACTGGGTTACGCAAATGCCGCGCTACCAATTTCCGAATGGAAGCTTCCATCGTCGCCGAGAAAAATGCCGTTTGACGTTCTTTTGGTGCAGCATCCAAGATTTTTTCCACATCTTGAATAAAGCCCATGCTCAGCATTTCGTCAGCTTCATCCAAAACTAGCCATTTTACCTTGTCTAGTTTCAGGCTGCCGCGGCTCAGCATATCCAATATGCGTCCGGGTGTACCAACAACGATGTGAACGCCGCGTTTCAAACGCTGCATTTGGCGATCGATCGATTGACCGCCGTACACTGTCAGAACTTGCAGAGAGCGACCCACTTTTACCGGGCCGTCGCTGCTGATGCCGCTCAAATCACGGATGGCTTCAGTTACTTGCATCGCCAATTCGCGAGTCGGCGTCAGCACCAGTGCTTGCACCGCAGTCACATCTAAATCAATCCGCTCCAAGATGGGCAACGAGAATGCTGCCGTTTTGCCTGTCCCTGTTTGGGCTTGACCTACAACGTCGCGACCTGCTAACAGGTGCGGAATTGCTTGTACTTGGATGGGAGTAGGTTCTGTAAAGCCTAGTGTTTCCAGATGGAGAACGAGTTCTTCCGAAAGACCTAAGCCTTCAAACAATAAATTCATTAATGCTCCTAATAACGAGTCTTAGCCTTCTAAGTTGCCCAACTCGGATGCGGATTTCTGCTCTAGGGCAGGAACTCATAAGAGTTCTTTATGGTGCTGCGCCTGCGCGCACCTTCTTAAATAGCAATCGAGTATAGGGCAGCTCCGTCGATGGTGACTAAATTTACCAATTCGACAGCCGTCTTTGATTTTGTGACATCACCGATACCAACCGCCAGGGGTCGGGTTATAGGCTTCCAACATTCTTAAAACAGGACATTGGACTTCCTTTGAGGTACTTGCAAGCTTTCCCTCTAGGGCATTTTATAGTGAGGATCATGACCAGCCCCACTTCACTACATAGTAGTAACAGGTTGTTTGGTTCAGGCGCTATCCCGCAATCCGTCGCCTGCGGGATTGAGCAGGGGATGGGGCGACCGTTACCGCCTATCCATCTCAACACTCTTTCGGGATACCGTTGTGGTGTAGGGCGGACGGCGAAGCAATCTCAAATTCTCCCCGCTTATTTCTGGCTTGTTATCATCATAACTCTTTACATTCAGAAACAAAACATTAAATTCGTTAAAATTTTCCGATGTTCTGTAGAGATTACCACACCCCGACGGGGAGGGTCGATTGCCAGATAGGGGCTAAAAAAGTTTAGAACCCCTTTGCTACATATCTTTGCACAATTGTGTACTAACCGTTACTTTTTCTGCACAATCCGCTAATCATTTTTGGCTCGTGTCCGGTTTTTGTTCGCCACACCGTCTCAGGTGACAGTTCCAGCAAAACTTACACTTGACCATAGAGGTCGTAGACATCTGCACCCGTAATTTTCACAGATACGATCGATCCCAGTCGCGCTTCTCCTGTCACATAGACGAGTCCATCTACTTCTGGGGAAAACCGAGCGGATCTACCAATCAACTCACCTGTCTCTGGTTGTTCTTGTTCTATCAGGACATCAACTACCTGACCGACAGATTCTTGATTCTTCTTCAATGATATAGGTTGTTGTGCCGCCATTACCGCATTGCGCCGCATTTCCATTATTTCTGCAGGTATTTGCTGGGGCAAGCTGAAGGCTGGGGTTCCTTCTTCTGGCGAAAATACAAAAACTCCTACGTGATCGAATTCGTGGCGCTTGACAAATTCCAGCAAGTGTGCTGCGTGTTCGTCGGTTTCGCCGGGGAAGCCAACAATAAAAGTTGTCCGCATCACGGCGCCGGGAAGAGCTGCTTTGAGCCGATCGACTATAGCATCATTAATCCCAGCTTGAAAAGGCCGATTCATCGCCCGCAGAATTTCTGGGTGCGAGTGTTGCAGGGGTAAATCCAAATACGGCAAAACGTTTGGTGTTTCCCGGATTGCCTCGACAACTTGCGGAGTCAAACCTGTAGGATAGGCGTAGTGCATCCGAATCCAAGGCACATCTACTTTACCCAAAGCCCGAAGCAGTTCGGCTAGTTTCGGTTCGCCATAAATATCTTTGCCGTAGTTGGTGGTAATTTGAGAAATCAAGATAATTTCCTTTACCCCTTCCGATGCCAATTGCTTAGCTTCGGCGACGATAGATTCGATCGTCCGCGATCTTTGATTTCCGCGCAAGTGCGGGATAATGCAAAATGCACAGCGATAGTCGCAGCCTTCTGCTATTCGCAGATAAGCGACACCTTCCGATGTCGTGCGGTAGCGGGGAGTAGTTTCGTCAGCGATGTAAGTAGGTTCTGAAGAGACGAGGGAAACTCGATCGCCCTTTTCCACCTGCTGCATAACATTGACGATTTTATGATAGTCGCCCGTGCCGACAATTGCTACTGCTTCCGGCAATTCGTCCAGCAATTCCTGCTGAAAATGCTGTGCCATGCAGCCGGTGATGACTACTTTTTTATTAGCTTCTGCCAATTCTACCAAGGTGCGGACCGACTCTTCTCGCGCAGCTTGGATAAAACTACAAGTATTGACTACAACATAATCAGCTAATTCTTCATTAGAATCCACTTGATAGCCCGCTTGAGCCAGCAAGCCGATCATGTGTTCGGTATCGATGCGATTTTTTTCGCAGCCGAGGTGAGTAAATGCGATCGTTGGCTTCGTTGCCATGCAGTAATAGTTAGTGTTGCGCTATTTTAAGAACATTTAATGATATCACACTCATTGCCAATTGGCAAGATATTGGTCTAATTGGTCGATCGGCCCCGAGTGTAATTTTTACCTTGGGGGCGGGCATAATCACCACCCCACAAGAGTCTTAAGATTTTTCCAGATGCAAATCTTGATGCTTTTTACCTAAAAAATACTGCTAGCCCAACTTACGTGGGGATTTGATCCGACGATACATCCGGGGTGATCGCCAGATTTGCTTCACCCGAAAGCACTTGAGCAGCAGACGCAGTAGTTAATCGACGATCGTAAGACTGTGTTCCCAAACCCTTAACTTGGCGCATCAAAGTGCCCATTTCCAAAGCACTCATCGCATAATTCCAGCCTAAATTGCTTTTAATTCCAGCCCTTTCCAAAGCTTGCTGCATCGTGTCAGTCGTCACCACCCCAAAAATCACCGGCACCCCTGTCTGAAAAGCAGCCGCAGCAATTCCCTTAGCAACCTCACCAGCCACAAAATCGAAATGAGGAGTTTGACCGCGAATTACCGCACCCAGACAAATTACCGCATCGTAGCGGTGAGAAAGAGCAGCTTGGCGCGCTACCAAAGGAATCTCAAAACTTCCCGGAACCCAAAAAAAGTCCACCTGAGAGCCATGAGGATTAATATCAACCCCGTGGCGTTTCAAACAATCTTGACATCCCTCCAAAAGTTTGTTAACCACCAAATCGTTAAAACGACCGATGACAATAGCAAACCGCAAAGATTCGGTGTGAGTAAAAGTTCCCTCGAAAACAGTCATAGTGCTCTAGTTTAGATTTTAGGTTTTAGATTTTAGATTTTTGTTTGTGAGAAGGCAAAAGTCAGAAAGCAGCAGCATCTCATCTGAATCTCAAGTGCAAAAACATACAGGGTCGCGCGGTCTGGAAAATTCCTAGCTTCTGCCGAATGCCTTTCAATCGCTGGTGAATGCCTTCATCCTTCTATCTTTTACCTTCTTTATTCGATAAACTAGGGTGAAATTAAACGACTAAAAAGTTCAATACACCCACTGCAATAACCAGCAAAAACCAGAGACCCGATCCGACATAAATCAGGGATTTAGACTGATTCCAGTTTTGGGGAGAGGCATAAGCAACTGGCACGCCAACGACCATCACAAAAGACAGCAGTACCAGACCCAGTAAAACCACTTGAAACAGAATTGATAACATCTTTTCTCCTTTCGATATAACCGTGCGTTGATCAGAAATAGTTTCCCAGAACCGAAAAAAATCTTCCAAATTCTAGTTTTTGACAGTTTCCCGAAAGTTGATCGAGAGATTGTCGGTTGATTGATACGAAAGAACCCGTGCAAATTCGGGCGTTGCGCGAACAGGCGTCAGCGGCTCTTGAGATTTTCATCAATTTTATCATTGTTCGCTACACGACAGAAAACTGGAAAGGTTAAGTTAAAGCCCGATCGACACATCCGGTTTCAGAGGGCGAGAAATTGCTACTGTTTGAGTTAGAGATGCGGGATTTTCGGCTATGGACTTAGTTTTGTGCCACACAACAGCAGATTTTGACGCCTTGGGGGCGGCGGTGGGACTTTGCGTGCTGCGCCCCGGTAGCAGAATCGTATTGACGGGCGGGTGTCACCCGACGGTGCGGGATTTTTTGGCGCTACACCGCGACGAGTACCCGCTCATTGAACGCCGATCGGTCAATCCGCAACAAATTCGATCGATTAGTATAGTTGATGCCTCCGGGCGCGATCGCTTGGGAAAAGCCGCCGAGTGGCTGGATTTGCCACACCTCAACGAAATAGCGGTTTTCGACCATCACCTACAGGCCGATTTAGACATCCCCGCTACTTTTACCCAGATCGAAGCAGTCGGAGCCAGCACGACATTAATTGTCGAAAAGCTCAAAAATCAAGCAGAAAACAGCGACACACCATCCCGCCTTCTGCCTTCAGAAGCAACAGTAATGGCCCTCGGCATCCACGTCGATACAGGTTCCCTCACCTTTGAGGGCGCAACTGCGCGAGATGCCATAGCTTTGGCGTGGTTGATGGAACAGGGAGCGAGTTTGGGGGTAATAGCTGAATATGTAGAACCCGGTTTGTCTCCTCAATTGCAAGATTTGCTGAGAGAAGCGCTGAATAATTTGCGATCGGAAACTTTGCACGGTTACAGCGTAGCCTGGGTGCTGCTATCTACTGAATCCTACGTTCCCGGACTTTCTTCGCTGGCTTCTCGCTTGCTCGATTTGACTGAAACCGATGCTCTGCTGTTAGGTAATGTTTATAAATTTAGCGAAAACGAAAACAACCGCAACATCGCTCCAGAATCGCCAGTTTCCAATCGATTAACTATTATCGGTCGATCGCGCATCGAAGGAACAAACCTCAGCGAATTGTTCAAACCCTTCGGTGGCGGAGGCCACGCCCGCGCTGCTTCCCTCGCCACGCGCGATGTTGACCCCTTGCTGACTTTAAATCAGTTAGCTGACGAACTCAAAACTCAAATTCCCCACCCTCCGACAGCCCGCGAGTTAATGTCGTCTCCGGTGCGGAGTATTCGCCCCGAAACGTCTGTGGGAGAAGCTCACCGTATCCTCCTACGTTACGGACATTCGGGCCTTTCTGTGGTCGATGCGGACGATCGACTCGCCGGCATTATCTCGCGCCGCGACATTGACATTGCCCTGCACCACGGTTTCAGTCACGCCCCGGTGAAGGGTTACATGACTTGGCAGTTAAAAACGATCGCCCCAGATACCTTGCTGCCGGAAATTGAATCTTTAATGGTGACATACGATATCGGGCGCTTGCCAGTATTGGAAAACGGTCAACTGGTGGGAATTGTTACCCGGACTGATGTGTTGCGGGAATTGCACCAGCAAAAAGCGCGAGACAGGGGAAGCAATGCAGAATTGTCTTATTGTGCCGTGTCCGAATCGGTTGAGCAGTTGTTGCGATCGCGCATAAGTGCCGAATTATGGCAATTATTGTCGATCGCCGCCAATATTGCCCAAAACCGCGGCTGGCAACTTTATATTGTGGGTGGAGCAGTCCGGGATTTACTCTTAGCCACGGATGATACACTGGCGCTAACAGATATCGATTTGGTTGTGGATGGAAAGTGCGGTTCCGACGATTCCGGTGCTGGTGTCGAGTTAGCTTCCTCGCTGCAAAAACTTTACCCCGAATCGCGTTTGGACGTTCACGGTCAATTTCAAACCGCCGCGCTTTTGTGGCACAAAGACTCTGCTTTCGGCTCGCTGTGGGTGGATATCGCTACGGCTCGCACTGAATTTTATCCTTATCCGGCTGCCAATCCTGAAGTTGAAGCGAGTTCAATTCGCCAAGATTTGTACCGGAGGGATTTTACAATTAATGCCCTGGCTGTGCGGTTGGGTGTTCCTCGCAGCGGCGAATTGTTAGATTTTTTTTGCGGTTTGCTCGACTTGGAAGCGAAGCAAATTCGAGTTTTGCACGCCAATAGTTTTATCGAAGATCCGACGCGAATTTATCGCGCTGTGCGGTTTGCTGTGCGGTTGGGATTTGAAATTGAGCCACAGACGGAAGGATACATCCGCAACGCTTTGGCCAGCGGGATTTATTACCGAATTCAGGGGGAAAACGGCCGAGCTCCGGCTTTGGAAACTCGGCTCAAAAGCGAATTAAAATACATTTTGCAAGCTCCTTACTGGAAAGTTGCTTTGCAAATGCTGGGAGATTTGCAGGCTTTGCGCTGCATTCATCCTAGTTTGGAGTTGGATCGGGAGTTGTGGCGGCAACTGCGTTTGCTCGATCGGTGTTTGCAAGGAAGGAAGAAGGAAGAAGGAAGAAGGAAGAAGGAAGAAGGAAGTTCGGCAACGGATTCTGTAACGGATGTAACGGATGTCAGGAAGAAGGAAGAAGGAAGAAGGAAGAAGGAAGAAGGAAGAGACAATTCCCTATCTCCCATTCCCCATTCCCCATTCCCCATTCCCCATTCCCCATTTCCCATTATCAATATTCCCGATTGGCAGATGCGGCTGGAAGTTTTGATAGCTTATTTAGCACCGGAATATCGCGGCAAGGTGGCTGCAAATCTTCAGTTACCTGCTGACAGCATTAAGCGGTTGGAAGTTTTGGAAGGCGGAAAGAATCAGTTAGCAGAGAATTTGCCTAAGTGCGAGTTGCCGAGTCAATTGGTGTTGCTGTTGAGGAATTATGAATTGCCAGTGTTAATTGCGATCGCCCTACAAAGTCCGCGAAGTGCACGCCGCCAAATCTGGGAATATCTCACCAGGTGGGCGAATGTTGAGCCCCCTTTAAATGGCAACGATTTGAAGGCTTTGGGTTATAAGCCGGGGCCTGGGTTTAAACGAATGTTGGATGATTTGTTGGCGGCGAAGTTGGATGGCGATTTTGGCGATCGGGCTGCTGCTATCTCTTTCTTAGCACAACGTTATCCTCACACTTAGTAAGGTGCGTCAGCAGCGCGTTATTTATTATATAATAGATTAGCTAATTGGTGACGCACTCTACTAAAATTGAAGTTTTCAATCCTAAACAGGCTAACCAGGCGATCCTACATTATTGATATTTCGAGAATTAAGGTGAAGAAACATCACGCTCCTGCTTTAATCGCAATTGTCCTTTACAAAACATTTGTGGCTTCACTCTTGACAGTAACTTCGATTGCTTTGATTTTTGCATTGAAAAATCATCAAGTTTTAGAAGATTTTTCGCAATCTTATTTGTTAGAAAGAAAACTAAACATCATTGAATTTATCTTAGAAAAGCTTCTAATTCTTAACCCTAAAAACTTACTGTTTAGTGGAATTGCAGCAGCCATTTATGCAATTCTAACGGCTGTTGAAGCCGTTGGTTTGTGGTACGAAAAAAACTGGGCAACAATCTTAGTTTTAGTGCTGGTAAGCATTAGTATACCCCCTGAAATATATGAATTAGTTCACGGGATCACGGTACTTAAGTTAGCGGTATTTATCACAAATGTAGCCATTTTATGGTATTTGCTCTACCATTGGCCGAAGCATGGTAAAGGAGCTTAAAGTTTTGATTATTCATAGGAAACTCACTTGATTTTATCAATGTCAGCATTTTCCATTTTCATTTCATAAAACGGCTGATCAGTCAAATAAAAACCTCAATCTTTACAAAAGTTTTTTGATTGTAAAGATTCGATAAAGCGACGAGGGGTTATACCCCTTGTGAGTTATAGTGACATATATATAGATGCACCCTGATGGCTTTCCCGTTCCACAAGAGCGGGATTTTTATTGGAAAAATATTGTATTAAGTTTTAAGACACCTGGTAGAGATAGAATTGGTGGAAAATTTCAATAAAACGATCGCCCGATGCAAAAATAGCACAGAAGAAGCAAAAACGATGGTTCGGAGCGATCGAACATCCGCCCTAACTCTGCGAAATAACCCAAAGGCGTTAGCATAGTTTGGGCAACGGCATCAACTGAAGATGAACTTAGCCTCAGCAACAGCCCTGCAACAGGGCGAAGACACCATTGCGACTTTAGGCAGATAAGGGTTCGGCATCACTTACCGAGCTACCCACATTCATTTAAACAGAGATGTTGCACCATTTTCAATGCCAAAGATAAGCTGTTGTGCATTTAAATTGTGTGTTAAAGGCGGGCTTTCCTACCAACAGCACAATAGCGAAAGTTTATTTGACCATGCAATTTAAAGACGGATTAGCTTAATAAGCTGTTCTGCATTTAAATTGTATTTTGAGGGCGGGCAGGATGCCCACCTCACAAAAGTGAAAATTTATTTGACCATGCAATTTAAAGGCGGATTAGCTTATCTAGAATTAATAGTTGATTTTGCTCTAACTTTTGAACTCTTATGGAGCAATAATATTTCACTCATAATGTTAGGTCAATTTTCTGGAATCCCAACTGGATGATGCTTAGTTACACAAACTTTTAATTTTTTTTACTGAATCTTGTCTCCGACCATCAACCCTCTTTGTCACTTAAGCAGTGTATTTGCCAGTTGGGGGTAACGAATGTGAGTTATAAAAAAAATAAAAACCCGGTTTCTTCTTAAAGAAATCGGGTTGTTGAAATCGATGGTGAAGCGCGATTTTCTGTCTAAACTATTCGGAAAATAAAAGGGTAGCGGTAAGGTTGGTTAGGATTTTGCAAAATGTGGAGGATAGCCATTATTGTCAGTCCCCAGTGCAGCAGATAACCGAGGGGCACTAGGATAAACCCAGCAAGACCGAAAGTGACGACAGTTAACGCCACAATTACGGCGCTGTACACCCATACATTAAGGTGAAAATTGATCGCTTCTGTGGCATTTTCTTTGACAACGGGGTCATCTGATACTAACAATACAGCGATCGGCGCTCCGATCGAGAACAGTAACGTGCTGAAAAAAATCGCCCCGTGGCACACCAGTGATAGCAGCTTCCGCTTGTCCGAGTCGTACATATTACTTTTCTTCCTTGACTTTAGTGATAATTTTACCTTTAATAGCAACTGTAGCACAGGCTATAATGGCGATCGGGTGATGATTCCCCTACCTAATTTGTGATGACAACTGAACTCGAAACTGAACTGCTAACTGCTGTTGAGCGCCGGCGCAACTTTGCTATTATCTCGCACCCTGACGCGGGTAAAACTACTTTGACAGAAAAGCTGCTGCTGTACGGAGGTGCAATTCACGAAGCAGGTTCTGTGAAAGCGCGGCGGGCTCAGCGACACGCTACCTCTGACTGGATGGCGATGGAACAGCAGCGGGGAATTTCTATTACTTCTACTGTTTTGCAGTTTGAGTATAAAAAATATCACATTAATCTGCTCGATACTCCGGGACACCAAGATTTTAGCGAAGATACTTATCGAACTCTGGCGGCGGCTGACAATGCGGTGATGCTTGAGGATGCTGCTAAGGGTTTGGAACCCCAAACTCGGAAGTTATTTGAAGTTTGTAAACTGCGAAGTCTGCCTATTTTTACTTTCTTTAATAAGCTCGATCGCCCTAGCAGAGAACCTTTGGATTTGTTGGACGAAATTGAGAAAGAATTGGGCTTGCAGACTTATCCGGTAAATTGGCCCATAGGTACGGGCGATCGCTTTAAAGGTGTTTTCGATCGCAGGGCGCGCAAAATTCACTTATTCGAGCGGGCTAAACACGGTTCTCGTGCTGCTGTTGATACCGTCATTGAATTGGGCGATCCGCGCATTGAAGATTTGTTGGAACAAGATCTTTACTATCAGCTCAAAGAAGAGTTGGAACTGCTGGATGAGTTGGGAACTGAACTCGATTTAGACTTGGTTCGGGCTGGAAAAATGACGCCTGTTTTCTTTGGCAGTGCCATGAGCAATTTTGGGGTCGAACTGTTTTTAGATGCGTTTTTAGATTACGCTATGAAGCCGATCGCCCGCAAGAGCAGCGCCGGAGATTTGCCGCCAACTTATGAAGATTTTACCGGGTTTGTGTTTAAATTGCAAGCGAATATGGACCCGAGACACCGCGATCGGGTGGCGTTTATTCGGGTTTGTACGGGCAAGTTTGAAAAGGACATGAACGTGACTCACGCTCGCAGCGGTAAAACGGTGCGTTTGTCAAGGCCTCAAAAGTTATTTGCTCAGGATCGGGAGTCGATCGAGGTTGCTTATCCGGGCGATGTGATCGGTTTGAACAATCCGGGGGTATTTGCGATCGGGGATACTATTTATACTGGCCAAAAACTTGAATATGAAGGGATTCCCTGTTTTTCTCCCGAACTTTTTGCTTTTTTGAGAAATCCCAATCCTTCTAAGTTTAAGCAGTTCCGCAAAGGCGTTTCTGAGTTGCAGGAAGAAGGGGCAGTGCAAATTATGTACTCGGTTGATGAGTCGAAGCGCGAGCCAATTTTGGCGGCTGTCGGACAGTTGCAATTTGAGGTGGTGCAGTTCAGAATGCAGTCGGAATATAATGTGGAAACGACGATCGATATGTTGCCTTACAGTGTAGCTCGTTGGGTTGACGGCGGTTGGGATGCGCTGGAAAAAGTTGGGCGGCTGTTTAATACGGTGACGGTGAAAGATACTTGGGGAAGGCCGGTTTTGCTGTTTAGAAATGAGTGGAATTGCCGACAGGTGGAAGGGGAGCATCCTGTGTTGAAGTTAAATGCGATCGCCCCTGTGGTTTCTGGTTTGGCTGTTAGCGAGGAGTGAGATTACCGCAGGCAAAGGACACAACACTGTTGTGTCCATACAAATGATATTTATTCGGCTTAAATACGCCGGATATAAGAAGTTACAATCACGGCTCTAACAGTTTTTATAAGATGGTGTAAATGTCTTTTTTGTCACCATCTTTACGTCTCCCTAGTCCCACGACAACAACTAGAACTCGATCTTGTTCGACTTGATAAACTCTACGATAGCGCTGTCCAACAGCTCGGATGCTGCGAAATCCTGATAGGTTATCTACAAGGGCTTTGCCTTGCTTTTGTGGTTCAAATTTTAGTTGATCAATGCGATATCGCAATTTTTCCTGTTCTCGTCGATCTTTGACTGCCTCCAACATTTCCAGTGCCAGTGGCGTAAGCTGGATCTCATATTCGATCGCATTTTCTTCGTGATTCATAGTCCCAATTTTGCTTTGGCATTTTCCCAGGAAATAGTTTCCCCTTGGCGTGCTTGGGTGATGCTTTGACGCAATTTGGCAACGAATTCTGTATCGGTGAGAATATCTAAGGTTTCTAACAGTTCAGTCAAATGCGTGTAGCTCATTGCAGCCATAACGGGAACGCCATCTTGAGTGATGATGATAGGCTCATTGATAAGTTCTTGGGGTAGGTTTGGAAGCTGCTGCTGTGCTTGGGCAATGGTGAGTCGTTTGGACATGGTTGTACTAAAGCAACATTACTTTTAATTTAGCATTTCGGCCCAACTAACTGGTTTCCAGCCGCTGACGCTGGTAACGAGTAAATCCAAAATCCCAAATCCAAAATCTAAAATCCAAAATCGATTGACGACGGCCCCCCTCTGCGGCTACGCTTTGAAGTGAGAGGTTGCTTGCTTGTAGAGGAGGCAGCCCGCGTCGCCCAAAAATCTAGTTGCACTGCCCAAAGCTGCGCTAACAGCAATGGACAGCTAACCGCCAAACTGGGACTAGCAGTCTGGAGGCTAACGGAGTATCTTAACATCCTCTGTAGCCGCCCTGCTATGTGTTGAAATGCGGGGCGGCTGGGTTTTTGGGTTTTTCTAGAAAACCCAAAACCAGGAGAACATATTATGTCACAGGAATTCGTGCCTGACGACAACAAATCCCAATGCCCAAATGACGACTCAGCAGCAGTATGCGAACAGGAAGTGGTGCTGTTAACGGTTGTCGGTTCGCCCAAAGGTGTCCGGGAAACCATACTCACTTTGTACCGGCTGGGATTTGCAGAAGTGGGCGATTGGAGTCCCGTACAGCGTGCAGCCAATCCGAAGCAGGTGATGAGCGTGCTAATCCGTCGGAAGCGGGCTGATGGTATATCGCCGAGACAATCTGGGCGGTAAGCTGCAAGGTTAAGTTCTTTTTAGGGCTTACGCATGGGACCCAGAAACCGGGTTTTTACGAGAATACTGGGTTGTGACCCACACATTCGGTAAAAAACCCGGTTTCTTTGTCGGAGTGCGTAAGTCCTATTAATCTTATTCCAAACGTTTTAATAACTCTTTAGGTGATAGAATTGGTAAGGTAGCCCCAGCGAAATCTCCTGCATCGCGGGTTACAATCGCCTCCAAGTTATCTGACAGCGCACAAGCTAACTGCACGGCATCTTCAAAATCGGTTAAATTAGATGCAAATGCTATTTCCAAAACGTGGCGATCGACGGCAGATACTTTCATTAAGGCTAGTGTTTCAGCAATAGCTTGCCTAGCGCGATCGAGGCTGCGAGTTTGCCTTCTGACTATATAGAAGATATTTGTTAAAGTTGTTGCCGTTACATATCCCTCAATTTGCTCATTTTCGATCGCCTCAAATAAAGCATCAGCATCCTCTACAAACGGTTCTCGTTCTAGCAAACTATCGAGGATAATGTTGGTGTCTATTAATACCTTCATTTTAGGTATTTCTCCACCAAACGCTCTTCTAACATGATTGCAACTTCGGCATCTGTTGGAGGTGGCATATCAGTTTTTGCTAGCCCTCTGAGTCGCTTTGCAGCACCTTTGCGATCGCGCCCCAATCTAATTTTAACTTCGGCATCTGTTGGGATTGGTGTATCAGTTTTTGCTAGCCCCGTCCTGGGTTCCACAAAGTCATCTAGCAGAGGTTGGCGGGGTCTGAGTTCCTGTCTGATGGACTCAACAATCGCGTTGACTAGAGCTAATCTGTCGGTAACTGATAGTTTGTGCGCTTCTCGGCTTAATGGCAGCCAAGGAATTTGGGGTATTTGGGAGTCGTTCATATTTATATTTTGATATTTTCTGGGTCTATTTTAGCAAATTTAAGACTTACCGACGGGCGGCCATAAACCGGGTTTTTTAGAGAATACTTGGTCAAACAATAGTAGTTTCATCACCCAACAACTAACATAAACTGCTCTCGTTTAGCTGCGAAACTCAAGCAAGCTAAAATATCCTGTTGCGTGAGATAGGGAAAATCATCTAGAATTTCTTGATAAGTCATCCCAGGAGCGAGATATTCCAACACGTCATAAACTGTAATTCTCATACCTCGAAGACAAGGTTTACCACCTCGCTTACCCGGTTCTATCGTAATTATTTTAGCGATTTCTTGTTCTGACATGGCATTTTTCCTCTAGCTACTGTTCTCAATTTTAGCATCAAAAGATAGCGATAGGCACTTACCCCGATCGCGCGATCGATCGAACTTTTTAAATTGATTGTATTCGATCGCCCGTAGTGCCCAGAAACCGGGTTTTTTCGATATTTTTTGATGGTGATGCAAAGATGCGGCCAAAAACCCGGTTGCTGCTTCCCATCAAGCTAACTGCTGACAGTATCTTGATCCAAATTATCGAGATATTCTTGCAGCGCCGGCTCTTCCGTAGTTAGTGTGCCAAAATATTAGTTTAAGTAGCCAAAAAGCCAATGATACCTGAACTGGCTACAAAACAGGCTATTTTTGACGGTCGAGATTGCCAACAATTCATAGCCAACAATGGTTTCGGTCATTTTCTTGTAACAAATTAGCACAGTAAGTACGGAAGACCCGCAGCCCATCGCGCCCATTGCGAAGGATCTCTTGATTTGGCGCAATGGCTAAAGATCGATCGAACATTTCCAGCGCCTCTTGCCAATTCTTAAGTGCTTCCTGTTGCTCAGATAATTTTGCTTGCAAATTACCGAGACTTTGCAGCGCAAGCCCTTTGTTGTTGAGAGCCCGGATGTCATCCGGTGCAATAATAAAAGCAGAATTAAAGGCTGCGATCGCATCAAAGTAAGATTGTTTTGCCCCCTCAAATTCACTTAGCTGTGCTTGCAAATCACCCAGACATAGCAGCGCATTCCCTTTGTTGATGAGAACCCAGATATCATCCGGTGCAAGAATTAAAGCAGAATTAAAGGCAGCGATCG
>NZ_JAUBPS010000162.1:0-1776 GCF_036700865.1 Microcoleus sp. S13C4 | reverse complement strand
TCTTACCACAGTTGCTCCCCGGCCAGCTATGACCCATCATTGGCGATACCGCAACGCAGTTGCGGTGAGCAGTTACGTCGAATCCAGGAGATCTATAAGGAATGAGTAAGCGGGAGCATCTCAATTATGCAATAAATATAAATACTTAGAAGAGTAATATGCAAGAATTATCTAAAATGTAAAAACACCCTTACGAGTGAGAAAAATATGACCCCAGAAGAAACTCAAGGGTAGTGCCATGAAGGAAAGGATGGAGTAAACTTAAGCTACTCTTAGAGAGAAGTGTTTGCCATTGGTGATATGACAGTAGAAATTAATTCTTGCCCCAATTGTGGCGAGCGAAGAAGTTAGTCGTAACGGTCAGACTCGGCATGGTAAACAAAACTACAAATGTCGAGAATGTGGTCGTCAATTTGTTCTCAATCCCGCGTGGAAAGCTATTACGAAATAACAACAGGAGTTAATGCAGCGGATGCTACTTGAACGTATTTCTCAAGCCGGAATTGCTCGGGTATTACAAGTGTCAGAAGATACAGTGCAGCGGTACGTAAATGCCCGAGCTGTTGTTGTTAAGAAGCAAGTGGAGGTGAGTTCCAAGCCAAAAAAGCGCCTGAATGTTCAGATGGATGAGTTATGGGTAGTGCCATGAAGGAAAGGATGGAAATGATAAAACCAAACCGAATTCAAAAAAAAGTAGGCATCTAGAGTTGTAAACTAGCATTATAATGATGCACAAAACTCCAAATTGCAGCAATATGATTTTCCACTTTCTTAGAGAAGGATAAGCTCTTTCTCACCAATCGAGATACTCGTTGTCGAATGGTACAGTTAAATCGCTCGATATAGCTGGTACAACCACCAGGGTAAACGCATCTAAATTAAGTTGACAAAAAATCATATTTGTGCATGAGTTACTCTCTGAGAAAACCATGCTTAAAACTCTTAAATCTGATGCAATTAACCCAGTTAAAATCGAGCTTTAAGAACTTCTGAATTCTCAAAACTGAATCAAGTTAGATCGAGAATCAGTTTTAGTTTTAGAGCGTTAGCTGGCAGAGTCTAAAATTTTAACTAAATAATTATTATCCATTCCCGCCAGATACCGCTTCATTTTTAAACTTCCTTTCAATCCTTTTTCCTGTTTCAGTAAATTGACAGCTAAACGTCGTAGAAAAGCAAAATTTTCCGGAGAATGATCTTTACGAATGCGACTCTTGTCTTCAGAAAAAGTAACATCCAATGTCCACTGTAAGCTATTTTCAATACCCCAATGACTACGAATTGCTTGAGAAATCTTCTCGGCATTACTGGCTAAACTACTTAAATAAAACCGAACTTCTGTGGTAGTTTTATTCCACAAACGTCTTTCACTTACGACCATCACAACCGTTTTTAATCCAGCCCATAATGATTGATTATGAAGACGTAGCAACTCCGAGACTGCCACCGTCCAAATTTGTCTTTTTTCAACTCGATGATGCCCAGCTTCTATTTGTTGATAATAGCTATGCTCTCTGCCAGCAAACTCTTCTTTTCGAGCTAATTCAAACCAGTTTTTTACGTCTTTATGAAGAAGTTTTGGATTTCCCTTTAGCGCTAAAAGATAATCTCCTTTCTTCTTAATTATGAGCGCTGCTATTTCTTTCTGACATCCCATAGCATCGATGGTTATTATGCTCTCTTCAATTTCTAGCAGCTCTAATAAAGCCGGAATCGCTGTCACTTCGTTGGATTTATTATTGACTTTTTTTTGCCCTAAAACTAATTGATGGGACG
>NZ_JAUBPS010000010.1:0-108953 GCF_036700865.1 Microcoleus sp. S13C4 | reverse complement strand
CAAATGCTAAAACTTCGTTGTGCTTACCTCAACGATCTCTTGGCCATTTGAGGCTTTTGCAAAACCGGGATGCTCCCTGGGTATTCTTTAGCTTTTAGTTCCTACTCTCTCTTAAAAGACATTTTTACAGGTTTCATAGCATTGCCCAGTGCTGAGAGCCGTTAGGTAACTTTCATAGAGCTGCCCCCTCCATGTGGAGGGGGTAATTTTTACTGAACAAAATCGCTCATAGGAATGAAGTTGCAGGAACTCGATGCGATTTAAATTGGAATTGTTCACCACATGAACTCATAAAAACCATGCATAATTCATCGATTGAACCTAATTCTGGCTATAACAACTCCGGTTACGAATCGGAACCCGATTTGACTGTCGGTTACTCGTCATCTAAAGAAGTTCGTCAAGGTAATTTTGACAACGCTTACCAAGAAAATGTGTATGACTTGTCCAACCTAGCAGATACTGCTTGGACAGATTCAGCAGTCCGCCCGAATCCACAGCTTGAGCTGGAGCTTGATTAAAGAAAAAAGCGAAGATGGAGAAATGCAGTCTAGGACGCATCAACCTAAAAAACCCAGTTTCTCGTTCTCATGTTCAACCTAAAATGACGGAATTACATAGGAAGACCGGGTTTTTGGGTAATTCCTAAAATGGAGAGGGAGAGAGGTAGAGGAAGAGAGGGAGAGAGGGGAGAGGGGGAGAGGGAGATTTAGCTGATGGGTAATTTCTACAATACTGCTCTATTTTTCGTAATGTTTTAAAAACCGTTTAAAGTTTTTCCAAATTAGAAAGAATAGAGCAGTTTTTTTTGCCTAATTTTAGTTAACATCAATAGGATTCCCATGAACAGTCCAAAGCAGTTAAAAAAAATAAGCCAGGTAGGCTCGGCTTTAATAGCTGCCAGTACACTCTGCCTAATTTTTGCTTTCATCTGCATTACTTTCTTAAGCTTTCCATTAATTGCTAGCGCCAGTCCCTTACCTACTAAAATTTGGGAAAAAGAACAATCTAGAGTTTTGCTGCCAGATTGGAGCCAGATTACCTTTAGTTCCCTGCCCGCCGTTGCTAGTTCTGGAAGTTCTGGCGGTCGAAGCTGGCAAGCCGACACTTCTGTTGACAACATCTTGAAGCTGGGGGACATTAACGATGTAAAACCTGAAATTCTGTCTTTGCAAGCAATTGAACAATTAGCACTAGGGGATATCAATTTAGAGAATATCAGCTTGTCCGCGTTTCCCTTAGCTGGTAAGCAAACTGTCGGTCACTTGGCTGAAATTGTTCCGAATCTTAGCCAATTTCAATTAAGCGATGTTCCTCCAATTGCTTCTTTATCTTCTCAAATAGCCGGAGTGAACCCTAACATCAACCAATTACCAATTGGTCAAGCTGTAAAACAAGTACCGCAACTAGCGCAGGCAAAACTCAACCAAATTGACCTATCTGAGTTTGCGCTCGCCCAAATTCCCAATCTTAATAGCGTAAATTTAGAACAGTTCTCTGGCTGGTCAGAGGAACTCATCAGCCATATTCCACTGCTGAGTCAAGTCCCGCTTTCTAATTTTCCGGTTCCTATTGCGTCCATTGGCAGCACAATCATGCGAATTGACATGATTTACAGTCGGTACGAGAGCAAGCGCAATAACACAATTTCCGGTTCAGATGTAGAAGGATTTGCGGTAGCCTGCGAGAAAGATTGCGCTTATATCGAACTCGACGACATGGAAAACGCCGGTCGCCGCGCCACAGGGCCGCTAGAAGGCAAGCAGTGGATTAGCGGCAAATATCAGGAAGTACGAGGCGGTTCTGGCTGTTTGAGCGGTTGGGAACCGACGGGCCGGCATCCTTTTGGGGAAGTGTTTAAAGTAGTGGTAATGGAACCGTCAGAAACCAGCGATACTGTTGACACGGCTCTGTACTTCAGGTTTAGTTTGCCCTGCGGCAAATCGCCTTACATTATTGGTCCGGTTCCGTTTCTCAGTTACAGCGTTAATTCGCCTATGTTTGTCGGTCGATTGGAGGGCGGTTCTTCTAACAGTATTTCGCGTTCAAAAGGCGTCGCATCTGAAACAAAACCTTCAAAGCCGCTGAGTTCAAATCAAACTAAAGAAAGCCCTTTACCAACTCAGCCTCTACCTGAATCCAAGCGAGAGTGCGCGCGCCCCGCAACTTACGTTAACGGTGTGGATGTAGCTTCATTAGGGGAGGCGTTAGCAAAGCTTTCCGAAGGAATCGCCAATTTGGAAAATGCAGCCAGTGCCGACTACGAAGCCATTGGCGAGATGGTTTGTACTGAAGGAGCTCGCAACTGCGGGCGGGCGATCGGTCGCTATCAGTTGATGAGTTACCGGGAAGACGTGCAGCGTGCTGTCAGTTCAATTCCAGGGGGGGCTAACTTTATCCTGAACGTCAACAAAGGCCAAAAACCTACAAGAGAGGAACTCTTCCAATATTTTCCTCCTGCTGTTCAGGATAAAGTCTTGCAAAATTCTCTAGCTGAGAACTTAGTCAGCAGGCAACAGGAAATTGACCCTAAAACTGGGCAGGTGTTCAAGGGCGATCGCTTAATTGAGCGAGTAGCGCAAAAACACTTTGGGGGTTCTGGCAGTAAAATTGATGCCAGCTATTCCAACATTTTAGGCGGCTACTCTCTCAAACAGTACGGGGAAAAAGTTCGAGAGCTTTATAACCACAATACCAGCGACAATTGCCAAGCTAATTCTGGTGACAGCAATGGCATCACCAACTCTGTCGGCTCCGGCATTACTTTAAATGCTAGTTTGAGTATTAAGGAGGCGCTGTTCATTAGCTCTTTTTTGGGGGGGATGTGGTTTTTAATTCGACTTTTTCATCAGCGAAAGCAGCAAATGTTTCTGATACTAATCGGTTTGGGACTAGCAATTAGTTTTGGCACGGCTGCACTCTCCCATTGAACCAGGGGAAAGAGGAGGTGGAAAAGCAAGTTATTAACAAGTCTAACAACCTTCTCTACAACCAGGACGTTTTTAATTGCTGAAACCATTAATTTTATGGCATTGATATCAAAATTGGTGGTATCGGAATGATTAAACCACAGAGGGCACAGAGGACACAGAGAAAGAGAAGAGAGAGATGCATAATTCCGATGTCAACTGATTAGATATGACTTCTAAGCTGTTCAGGATATAAATTGTAGAGTCGTTTTGTATTCCCCGAAGTCAGTCATAAAAATTGACTGTAAGATTTAGACATACAACAGCTTAGTTCAGCAAAAAAATCTCTCTTTTATTGTCTTTTTATTCTGCTTTAGTGTCCTGTTTTTTCTTGTATTTTGTAGGAGTGAAGTAACAAATGGTTAAACAAAATAGAGTTAAGCAACAAACAGCAGGCACCAAAAAGATTGTCAACCCCCCGGTTTGGTTAAATCAACTTGGTTACTGGTTTCGCATTGGTTTGACAGTTTTTACCGCCCTGTCGCTATTATTGGGGACAGTTGCTTGCACGAATTCTAGTTCAGCAACAACCGCACCAGCTTCTTGGCAACAAGCTTTGCGAGTCACTCCAAAAGAAACTTTAACCCTAATCGTAAAGGAACACAGCAGCCTTCCAGAACTCAAAGTAGCGGCTGGGCAAAGTGCAGCGGCGGAAGCAATTAAGAGAATGCGAGTGTGGCAAGTTAATGGCTCGGTAGGACGGCTGAACCTTTATGATTTCAATAATTCCACTCTGTGCGGCACAAAAGGCTGCCTTTATGTTGGCTACTTAATTCCTAATGATTCAAGTCAAATGCCAACAGAAGTATTTGCAGCTTATCTCGACCCCCATAAACCGCAGAAAACTCCTTTGTTTAAGGCTGACAGTTCCTCACACGAGGGTTTGCCTTGTCTAGGAGTGAATCAGCTTTCCAAAGAAGGCCGCCGCCAGCTTCAATTTTGCTACGACGGCCTTACCTATCAACTTGCTGACAGCCAGCTTTTCAGTAGTTAGTGTTTAGTAGTCTGCGGGTTCATCGAAGTCAAAATCTTCTTCTGAATCAACCTCAACTTCAACCTCAGCAGCCTCGGAAAATTCATCTAACTCCTCTAATTCTGAGTCTGTTCCTCCTTCAACTTGTGCAATTTTGCGAGGGGGTGACAATTTACCTCGATTTTTGCGGTTAGTTACGCTTTCTGGCAAGGCCTGGACTTCAGGTTCGACACCAGCAGCTATAGCTGGCAACCCGGCCTCGCTAGCGTCAATGAACCCAGCAATGCTATTGTGCAGTCCCCAAATCAATTTCTTTTGTGGTTTTTGACCGAGAAATAGCTTGTGAAAATTAGCATCAGTTGGCTGAGTAATGCTGTGAGTTTTGCAGCAAAAGGATTTATTTTTGCCTTCCCCTTCTTTGAGAGCTCTAAACTCGACATTTAACACTCCCAAAGAGCGCCACTTGTCATTCTTACCGCTGTAATCTCTCCCAAAGCAATCAGCAAATGCCCGTTCCAAATTGCGGTAAAATTCTTCTCTAGCGCTTTTAAAGCTCCAGAGGGCTACATTCTTGAAGCGGACGACAATCGGTACCTGATGCAGGGGTTGGTTTTTGGGATTTAGAAAGATGAGAGCGTGTTCGGAACACACTTCCTGCGTCTTTTTATCGAGGGAATCGCGATATTCGTCGTAAAGCCCAATAAAAGTACCTGCTAATTCTCCATTTTCTTCAATATCTTTGTAGCGGATGTACTCAGGCACACAAGCTAATACCAACATTCTCGCTTTTGGGAGCAGTAAGCCTGTCACTTCTTCGCTTAGTTCGACCGTTGTCAATTCTTCAACATTAGGCATTACGTGCCATTCCGCTTTGACAAGCTGGTCGTTCGGGAGCAAAATACCTGCTGGGTTATCGTTAATCACGATTCCATAGGGCAAAGAAGGCTTGCGAGTTTGGTTGTAATCACTGTTGAATAGCTCCGGATCTATCTCGTAATAATCAGCACTCTTGTTCTTTTGCGGGTTGGACTTTCCACTAGAATTCTGTACTGTCTTACTGGGAGATTTCGCGTTATTGCTTCTTACCATTGTTTACCTATTTTTGTCATAGTCTCCCCCTTGAGGCGATAGCCGCTATCTGAAACATTTAGTTTTTTTTAAGAGCTAAAAAAAATGAACAATTTGCAATTTTTGCCTAAAATTAACAAAGCTACCTTGATACCAATGGCAGTTCAACCTCCTAAACGTTCGTTAACTAGCATAGATTTTGGCGGGTTGTTGGGTCAGTTTATGAAGCCAGAGGGACTGGCAATGTTAGGGCTAATGGCAGGCTTACTTATTGCTTCCAAATTAGTTGGAAACGGGAAAGGTAAAATTACCTCCGGGCGGCTATGCGGGACGGCTGAAAAATTGGCAGCCACAGGCTCTGCCCTCAAGCAAATGAAAGAAAAAAAACGGCAGCCCGTTACTTTGTGGAGCGGTACGCCGACTTATTGGTTTAAAGGTTGTCAGGGATTGAGTGCTCGATTGCAAACGCTATTAGGTGCAAATCCGACGGTTTGGTTTCCCCACGCAGAACGCGGAACTTTAGTCATTGGTGCTCCGGGTTCTGGCAAAACATTCAGCGTCATTGACAGGATGGTTGAAAGTGCATTCCAGCAAGGTTTTCCTGCCATTATTTACGACAAAAAAGGAGACCAGATGAAAGTGCTTGCACCCCTTGCAGTGCGCTATGGCTACGATGTGCAAGTGTTTGCGCCAGGGGAAGCTTACAGCGGCACTATCAATCCTCTGGATTTTATGAGAGATGCACAAGATGCAGTAATGGCAGCAGAAATTGGACAAGTTATTGCTCGAAATGCTAGTCCGGGGGAGAGTAAAGGCAATGAGTTTTTTGAGAAAGCAGGCGAGTTGATGGCCAAGGGTTTAGTGCAGTTGGCAAAAAGCAGTCCTTACCCGGATTTAGCTTTTGTGTACGCAATTATTCAACTGCCTGATTTGGTCAAGCGCATCGACCACGCCGTTCACCGACCCGACGGTCATCCCCTCAAAATGGACAGGTGGATTGCCTCTAGTTTTTCGCAGTTATTAAGTTCAAAAGATGCTGAAAAAACTGTGGCGGGCATAAAGGCAACCGCAGAGGCAACCTACTCCAGTTTCATTCAAAAAGATTTGTTGGGGGCATTTATTGGTCGCAGCACCATTCCAATTGCTTTAGAAGGGAAAAAGTGCATTATTTTCAAATTAGATGACCAAAGACGCACTGTAGTGGGGCCGCTGTTAGCTGCTGCTATTCACTTATGTGTGGTGTCTAATTTGAGTCGGGTACGTTCTGACCCATTTTTGTACTGCTTAGACGAGTTTCCGTCTCTCAAGTTCGACAGAATGGATCAGTGGGCTAACGAATATCGTTCTGCTGGCGGCGTACCGATTGTTGGCATTCAATCACTCAATCAACTCTATAATCTCTATGGGGATAAAAAAGGGGCTGCGATCGCCAGTGCTCTGTCAACTCACGTCCTCTTCAACCCCGGCGATTTTGAGACAGCCGAGAAATATTCTAAGCGGTACGGGGAAGTGGAAGTGCTGGTAAAAAATCGATCGACCGGCAGCTCGACGGGGCAGCAAACGAGCCGTTCTGTCAACTGGAGCGAACAGTTGCAAAAGAAACCGCTGATTAGTCCTGACGAAATTCTGAGGTTTCCTCAAGGCAAGTGCGTCATCACTTCACCGGCCTACGCAACGGGGACGGAAGCTTTATTTCCCTACCCTCTCAAGATTCCGGTGCGGCCCGGCGACATAAAGCGAGCTAAAGAGTCTGAACAACTGTGGGACAGCAGCATCAGACCGCAGCTTGAAAGGCGGGCGAAAGCTTTGTCAGTAGAGCAGCAGACGGGTAAACTGCTCAATATAGGCGACATAAAGCGAGCTAAAGAGTCTGAACAACTGTGGGACAGCAGCATCAGACCGCAGCTTGAAAGGCGGGCGAAAGCTTTGTCAGTAGAGCAGCAGACGGGTAAACTGCTCAATATAGATGAAGAGCTGGATCAGCGGATTCGATTCGCTTACCAATTGCTGCCACATCCGAACGATCCAGAAGAACCCGTGACTGTGGCTGATGTTAAGTCGCCTGTTAATGCTGCTGGTGCGAACAGCGCGGCTGAGAAAATAGCGGTTGGCAATATTCGGAAAAAACTCAAAACTCTGTCCTTTGGTGGCGATAGATGATGGAGCAAACTAAACAATTTTTGGCTGACATTTTGATTGTTGACGATATTCCCGCTAACATTCAACTACTTTCTCAATTGCTAATTGAAAACGGTTACAAAGTCAGGAAGTTGATTAGTGGAGAGCGAGCTTTAAAAGCAGTAGAGTTGCAAGCGCCAGACTTGATTTTGCTAGACATAAAAATGCCCGGTATGGATGGTTATGAAGTCTGCCGTCAACTTAAAGCATCTGAAGCTACTTGTGATATCCCTATAATTTTCATCAGCGCTTTAGATGACGTATTTGACAAAGTAAAAGGGTTTGAGGCGGGCGGTGCTGACTACATTATAAAACCTTTTGAGCCTGTTGAAGTGTTAGCGCGGGTATCTGCCCAACTTAAAATGCAGCGCTTGCAGCAGCAACTTCGCTGCGCTAACGTGCAATTGGCTGCACAAAATGTTCAGCTCAGCCAGGAAATTCAAGAAAGACAGCAAGCAGAAGCCAATTTAAGAATGCTGTTGCACGCTGTTTCGCACGATTTGCGATCGCCTCTATCAGGAATGTCGCTGCTGCTGCGAAGTCGCCTCAATGATGCTGGCAGCAACATTGCTATTGATAGGCGGACTATGGAGGTTATGGTGCAAAGTTGTTCGCGCCAACTCCAGTTGATTGAGTCACTAACAGCAACACAACAGTTTGATGTGAAAAGTGCTTCTTTAGCCATGAAGCCGCTGTCGCTGCCCACTTTAGTCCAAAATATTCTTATTGAAAGATTACCAATTCTCAACCAGCATCGAGTCAAGGTTAAGCAGCTTTTGGCAGCCGATTTGCCTTTAGTCAATGCTGATGCCCAGCAGCTCTGGCGGGTGTTTGGCAATCTGATCGACAATGCTGTTAAATACAATCAGTCTGGGTTTATTTTGACGGTAGAAGCTAAAAAGGAAGGTGAGATGGTTCGCTGTACGGTTGCAGACAATGGGGCCGGAATTTCTCTTCAGCAATGTGCAAGATTATTCGAGCCTTACACGAGGGGAGTTGGAGTTAGTTTAAGGCAAGGATTGGGATTGGGACTTTACATTTGCAGGCAAATTGTTGAGGCTCACGGCGGAGAGATTGGCGTTGATAGCGAATTGGGAAAAGGAGCGAGATTTTGGTTGACATTGCCAAAGTTTGAAGATTGACAAGATGTCAGAGACGGTAATTTTTGAGAACTAAAGTTTATCAAATACGATCGCCTATTTGATAAACTTTAGAAATGAAATCTAATGACGCCATTTATTCACAATCACGCCAGCAAAAAATGATCTCGAAGAACTGCTGCCCCCACTAGGAACAGTTAATCTCGATTGCGATGTCACTTCTTAAATACGCAAAATTAGCGTTTCCTTCAGTTGGACTGCCGTCACTCTAAAATAGGCAGAAACCCTAGGAGTTTTGGGAACAATGGCAACTACAACATTAATCTTTGAACCGTTGAGCAACCCGGTTACAGGTGTAGGAAAATGTCACTTTCTTAACTCTAACGACTAAACCAGGCCCAAACGCAGTGCTTTAACGGCTGCCTGGGTGCGATCGCTCGCTTCAAATTTAGCTATAATCATCTCTACATGACCTTTTGCGGTGTGGACGCTCATTCCTAGTTGAGCAGCGATTTGTTTATTGCTTTTACCCTCAACTAGCTGCTGCAAAACCTGCATTTCCCGTTCTGTCAGCTTGATGTCGTCATTCGCATAGCTATCGGGCAGTGGCGTTTTGAGATTTTGCAGCACGCAGTCGGCAATCTTAGGGTCTAGGTAACTGCCACCTTCTTGCACAGTCGTAATCGCTGCTAGAAGTTGTTCTGCGTTAGTGCCTTTAACGCAGTAGCCGTGAGCGCCGCTTGACAAAGCCGCCATTACCTGAGTTGGATTGCTGTGGTGGGTGAGCATCAGGATGCGAGTATGCGGCAGTGCGGCTCTGATTTGCTGCGTGGCTGCAATACCGTCGATTCCGGGTAAGTCAATGTCCATCAGCACGATGTCTGGTTGGTGTTGCAGTGCAGCACTGACGGCTTCGTTGCCGTTAACAGCTTGTGCGACAACTGTTAAATGGGGTTGGCGATTGAGGATATGCTGTAGACCGAGCTGCATCATCGGGTCATCTTCAACTATCAGGATGGTTTTTAGTTGGCTTGTTTTTGGTTGGGTGGCGGTAGTTGCAGTCACGGCTAAGATTCCTACTACATTTTATCCATATCTATTGTTTTTTCTCATATTAAAGAGTGTCATCCTCCTATGGAAAGAAGAAAAGTATTAATGGGCGATTGCGTCGGGAATAAGTGGATATCTCTCGATAGGAGGATGACAATAAAATGTGAACGGATTATATCGACACTTCGTTGATTTCATCCAAATTGATTTCATCCAAATTGATAGCTGTTGCTACTTCCTTCGGTTGAGGTGTTAGATAACAATTAAGCTTGATAACTGTTTGTTCTGTCTCTGGTTCAATGGTAGTCAAAAGCCAATTTTGAGTGTGTCGGTGTTGCTTGCTGTCCCAGGCAAACAGAACTTTTTCTGCAGGTTGAGTCGGGTGCAGTGCCAAAATAATCAGTTGTAGCTTGTGAGGCTCGATCTCGAAGAATTCGGCAGCTACCCATAACTTAACTCGGTCTTGCCAAGTCAGTACAGGATGGCGAATCGCCCACTCAAATAGTTTGGGTGTTCCTTTGACTAAACCCACATTTGTACGGACTTGTATCACTTTAAATGGAGGAGAAGGGGAAGAATTTTCTTCTGTCACTCCCCTTTTTGTTCGGTCTAGTTTTGTTTGAAGTGGAATGTCAACAAACAGTTTTCGCTGTGGTAAAAACAGTGATGGCGATAGTTCTTTGAGCTGGAAAACCCACTGCTGGAACTGGGGGTGACTGTTGAGAATTGGCTCGACAGGTAATCCCATTAAAATTTGCTTGACAAGCAGTTGCAAGCGTTCTTGCAGATAGGAAGGAACAAGAGGTGGCTCTTGTAGTGGGCTAGTATGAATAGTTTGATTGAGGTTGGACAGTGTAAGAAGATACATTGCTCAGAGCATAAAAGGCGGAGCAATGGTGGCGATCGCCACAGAACTGATAGTTTTGTTTACGATTTCAGGTTAAGATTTAACTCAATCCTGGTAGTTTCCAATCACGCACAACTTTAGTAATGGCATCGCGAGTAGCCTCTGCTCCAAAACCCCAAGCAAGCAAAGCAAAATAGTCAGTCCAGCGATTGGCTCCAAACGTTGGTTGAGCAACGTAAAGTTGTCCAAAGCCTGCTCCCGCGAGAAGTATTACCGCGATCGCGTAACCGATCCAATTAAATATAATTAGATTCCGGGTAGCTTGTACAGGATTAACTTGTAAAGGGCGAGCATCAGGCACTGGATCGGGAAGCCGGGAAGGTGATGTGTCATCGAAGTCTCTAGCAGTGATAAGCAACGGACCTCTAGCTCCCTCGTTTCCTGCATGTTGCTTAATCGTTTGGTCTATTCTATCGATCTCATCTTCTACTTTCTGCTGCCATATTTTGAAAGCCTCTAGATCGGTTGGAGAGAGGCTATCTAACTCCTGCTGTAAGCTTTTAGATATACGTCTTAAAGATTTATCCTCTTCAGGGGCTAACTCAGTCAACTCATTTCTGAGGTTGTCGAATTGGTTGACTTTAGCTTGACCTTGCAGGTATCGGACAAGCTGTTGTCGCAAATTAATTAAATCCTCACTCAACTGTTGGGGACTTTCTTTGTCAGATACTTGTCGCTCAATATTCTCTAATTGGGTACGCACTGTCTGCACATAAGGTGCATCAGGATTATTCAAATTCTCTAAGCTATTACCTAACGAAGCGAGAGACTTAATTAGTGCTAGCCAGTCTTCTCGACCTTTACGCCATTTATCCCAAACCGTTTGGGCTTGCGCTACTGCTTGCTGCGCCTGCTCCCAGCGCTTGTTTGTTAAAGCTGTTTCTACCTCGATTAGATACCCATCAATTTTCACCAGGAAGGATTTTGCTAATTCAGGATCAGCCTTTATCTGGGTGCGGATGCGACCAACTTGCACCACAATTTCATCACGGTTTCTGCCCTCGGTGCGGTAGGCTGAAACTCCAATTCCTACTCCAACACCTAACAACAAGACTAGCAGTGGCCAAAGCCAATGGTCTTTAACTCGCACTATAACTGGAACAGTCAATTGTCCATCTGAATAAATAGCCAGCAAAACACCGCTAAATTCACCGCTATGGGCAACACTTAAATCGAACTGGACTGGAACAGTCAGCGGTTGATTGGGTTGAACTGAGGTGGCAGTTAAAATCGGACGTATGGCTGTAGCTGGCAGCACTGTAGCTCCATCAGCTCGATTCAAGTCGAGGCTGAGTATTTTTAAGTTTGCGATCGCTTGGTTAGTCTGTACGAGAAGGTGGCGTTTAACAGGGGGACAGTTAAAAAAGATCGGACATTGAGTTCCGACCACTGTAACGCTGGATGGTGTTACGGTAACTGCTGGTTCGGCTTTGGCAGGAGGAGCTACCAATACCAAACCGAGGGTTAGGCTCAACAGCCCCATTATAGTTTTTTGACCGCGCTTCATACTAACTTTCCTAATTCTGGTTTTTTGGAGTTTCCAATGCTACCTTAACCTATTTAGAACTATTACGATAATCCGCTAGGATTATGTCTCCGAGTCCTTCTGTCTGAGCCGTTGGCTCTTGGATTATCCCACCGTTTTCGACGCTCCAACGACGCAGACTATCCAGCACGTAAATCTTGAGATCGTCCACAGTTACAAATTCCTTTTTACCCTGGTCAGCTTTACCACTGAGTCCTTCAAGCAAGTAGTAAGTGAAAAGTCCTGATTTTTGATCGGGCGATTCTCGAGCTTTCTGTTGGGCTGTGCTAGCTGCAATTAGGGCAAACCCCTCAGCTAACTCATAAACATTATGAATGAACTGCGGATCGTCTATTCCTCGTTCGGTTTCGACTCCCATGTGGCAAGCATCCAGCGTCAGCACCAACCGTCTTGCTTTACTAGAACACATCTGTTGTTTTACTTCTGCTAACGGCAAGCCTGTTTTTGCTAAAGTTGGTAAACGAGTATCCCTGACGATTAGCACAGGTTGTTTATCGGTCAAAAGCTTGCCGTGACAAGAAAAATGTACCAATAATAGGTCATCTGGATCTACCATGCTGCAAAGCTGAATTAATTCAGCCTCTACATTGTTGCGGGTGGGGAAGCGGGGGTCACTCAAATCTAGGCGATCGTGTAAACAAACAACTGTATACCCAAGTGCTTTGAGTTTCTCGTCTAATGCCACCACATCTTCTACGCAGAAATTCAAGAGTTGAACCGATGGATCGTTATAGCGGTTGACACCTACCAAAAATGCCCAACGATTCTTAATAGGATGACGCTCTTGTATTTCGGTATTTCTTATCTGTGCGTTACCCCTAATATTAGTTTCTGGATTAGTTTTTTGTATATCACTATTTGTAGTTAGTTTGCTTCCTAGTGCATTTTCAAGCTCCTGTGCTAAGTCTGCAAAACGTTGGTGACGTTCATCATCTTCATCTATCAGTTCGCTCAACTGACGAACCAATAAGACAAGCGCATTTTGTTGGGTATCGCCACGATGCTTGTCTCTTAAAAAGGCAATTACAGCATCTACCCTGCTGGTAAAGCTATCAGCATCGGGCAAACTTTTGAGCCAGGGCTTGAGTGGCTCGTAAGCAAAAACTGACCGGAGTTTGCCATCACTCTCAAATTGTTCGCAATCTAGCAGTGCTTTACGCAATTGACGGTGCAATTCTAAAGGAATACCAGCCATGTTGTTCTTTTACAAGTCTAGTTGCAGTGGTAAATTGAAAATTGTGTTATTAGAAGTATATGGAGATAAGTAGAACTGGTCAAAGCAATTCACGAAATCATCATTATGCAGTGCAGAACTATTTCCAGTTGGTGTTTATGTATGATTTTGCTAGTGTGGAACTGCCTATTTTGAATCCCAAGCTTAATTTTTGCATCCTTTTTTGGTTAAGATATGAAAACAACCCCGATCGATTATATACCTAGTGTTTCCTCAGCGACCTTTCGCACTTAGCAAAATCTTTGAAAAGCTTGTAGAATAAGCGATAATACTGAATCCGGCTTAGCCATCCCCTTATACTCGGGAGAAGATTCGAGCAAGCGATGCCCTTATCTGTGGGAGTTACTCATCGCTGGAGCAAGCTCAGCATTATTATAGTTGACATAAAGCTAACACTATTCCTTCCTTGGCGGGCGAGCGCTAGTTTCCTCCCTCGCTCTTCCCCAAGCTTTGGAGCTGAGAGTATGCTTGCAGATAGTGGACAGTGGGCTTCACAATAGAGCAATGACGAGAGTTACACATCTACAACCTCATTTGAAGTTCCGAAGAGCTTAAGCACCGTTATCGGTGGGCAATTGAATCCAGTAGAAGCCTGTCGCTGGCAATTAGTCTGGTTAATTTCACTTCAAAAGACCATTAAAGAAGCAGCAGTAGTGATTGGTATTAGTTATAATTACGTTAGGGAGATAGTTAAAGTCATGTAATCAGCAAGGAGTAGAGCATGGTTTGTCGGCAAATCGATGATGAATAGCCTACCAATCGAGATTGAGCGTCAATGCCGTCAAGTTCTTTTGAAATGTAGCGAATTTGATAGCGATAGCTTACTTAGAGCAGTTTTTACCACTTCTGAACTTTCCCCATTCAAATCTAGGTTAAAATCAGCGGATAGTCAGGAAGAGCGGGTAGCTTTGTGCCTGGAATATCTGCTTAAAAACTGTTTGAGTGACGGGGGTTCTGTTTTACCAATTTTTTTGGTACAATTGCGCGATCGCTACGACAAACATGATGCACTGCATGGGAAACTGGCAGAACTTTGTGAAGCTGTGCAGGCAGGTTTGATAACTTCAGCAAATTTAGCAGAAGAAAGCCAATTTGAGAAATTACAGAAAGAATTTATCGCAGCATCGCAGGGATTGCTAAACTGGCCAATCACCCTGGGAAATAATCAGCAGATCGAGCGTCCTGAGTTTCAGCAATTACTGGATCGAATACAAGAAGAAAAAAGCTCTACAACCCTAATTCTAGGAAGTCCAGGTACGGGAAAATCTGCATTACTGGCAACTCTGGGGCATCACCTCGCCGAGCGCCAAATCTCCTTATGGGCGATTAAAGCTGACCAGTTGGGACGAGGAGTGAATACACTGGAAGATTTGTGCAGACCTTACCTGACTGTCAACCCGCGTGACACTATCAGAATTTTAGCTAAAAAAGAACCCGTTGTACTTCTGATAGACCAGCTTGATGCGGTTTCTGAGTTATTGGATCGCCAATCTGAACGACTGAACATTTTGTTAAACCTAATCCAATCTCTTTCTGGAACGTCTGGCGTGCATATTATAGCCACTTCGCGTGAATTTGAATTCCGCCATGATGTTCGCCTGTCTTGCATTAAAGCAGAAAGAATGGATTTACAACTGCCAAAGTGGGAGCAGATTGCACCTATTCTAGATCAAGGGAATCATAATCCTAATAGCATGGGGCAACCGTTGCGGGAATTGTTGCAAACGCCCCTTCATTTGAAGCTTTTTCTGGAAGTGGCTGCGCCAGGAGAAGAATTTAATTCGTTGCAAGCGTTGCTCAATCAGTTGTGGAGTCAACGGGTTGTCGATCCAGATGGTCCATCAGACTGCCGCGAATTGCTAGAGTTACTTGCCGATCGCATTAGCACTCAAGAAGAGTTCTGGCTGCCAACAGCGATCGCAGAGGACACTCACTCATTAGCGTGTCGAGCTTTGGAACAAGGGGAAATTCTAACCCGAAGTCCTAACGGTCTGACTATTGGATTCCGACATCAAACTTACTACGACTATACCCAGGCTCGTGCTTTTGCTCGGGGTTCTGTGGCTTTAACAGATTACGTTTTACAACGGCAGGATGGTCTTTTTGTGCGTCCCGTTCTTCTGAGCAGTCTCAATTACTTAAGGGAAACGTCTCGTAAAGAATATCACATACAATTACAAAGATTGTTACAGTCAGAACTACGACTGCATATTCGTACTCTATTGCTTGAATTTGTAGGTGGGCAAAAAGACCCCGACGACACAGAAGCACACATTTTCTTGCCACTTCTGAAGTCGGAAACTGAGGGACAACGGCTATTAGCTGCTGTTAGTGGCAGTCCTGGTTGGTTTTCTCGCCTGCGCGATCGCCCAGATTTTAGGCAGTGGTTGGATAAATCGCCTGAACAAGCGGTTTATTGCCTACCTCTACTGAGTTTGGCTATCCTCTTTTCTCCTGAAGATGTTTTAGAACTTTTAGAAGAGTGTTGGTTGAGCAATCGTGCCTACGATACTCTAAGTTTTAGAATTCTGGTGAATCTTCAACAATGGACTGATCGGGTAGTAACTCTAGCGAGTCAGATAGTGAGACGTTCGCAAACTTCTAAATGGGATATATCTGCACTAGCAGAGCAAATAGCAGAAAATAGCCCAGAACTTGCCCCCAACCTTTGGCGAGCTTATCTAGATTGGCAGTTAGAGCAGGCTTTAACAAAAGCGAATGAACCATTACCAGAATTGCCATCGAATGCTACTGAAGAGCAACGAACAGTTCATACTTATATTCATCGTTCATTTAAGGAAGTTGAATATCTAATAAAAGGCGAAAAAACATTTTATAAGTTAGAAGGTTTTGCTGAAGCTACGCCAAAAGCTTTCCTAGATTCTGTCTGGCCTTGGTTTCTGGATACCATAAATTTAATTACATATCAACAAGAAAATTCGTTTTTTGTAGGTTATCGTGACGATAGTGCTACAAATAATATTTTTCAAGGAAAATTTCCACCTGGGGCTGTTGTGAGAGCGTTATTGGTTGCTGTTTCGGAGTTAGCCAAGCAAAATATTCATACTTTTATGAATTTCCTGGACAAAAATTTGTGTTCCGATTTGCTAATTGTCCATCGTTTGCTAGCTCGTGGATTGGAATATATAGCTAAAGAAAAACCACAGCAGGTGTGGGAATATTTGATTGGCGACCCAAGACGCTTACGTTTGGGAGACCACGAAGACCACTACAGAGAAACAAAACGGCTAATAGCGTCAGTTTTTCCTTACCTAGCGCCATTAAACCGAACTCATATCGAGGAAGTAGTAATAGCTTTCAAACACTCTAACTATCTACCTTCACAATTATCAGCGAAGGAAAAGTTTCAATTTTTAAAATTCCAACGGCAAAACCGACTGCGCCTTTTGCGTTCCTTTCCTGTTGACTATTTGAGTTCAACAACTAAGCGACTGAGAGATGAAGAAGAACGGGCTTTACCTGAAACTGATGATTATACAAGCCGTATGCACGGTGGTTTTATAGGAGCGCGTATAACTGTAGACGAAATGGCTCACGCTTCAGATGAAGATATACTGCGACTATTTGACTTAATACCAGATCAAACGGCATGGGACAACCCCAGAAGGCCATGGTCTGAAGATATGTCCCGCGCTGGCGGTGTTGTGGAATTGTCTCGCGAGTTTGGTAAGCTAGCCAAAAGATCGCCCGAGCGCGTCACCAACCTAATTCAGTACCTTAAATCCGGTAAACATGAAATTTGTGCAGGCGCAGCTATAGAAGGATTAGCTGAGACTGATTTCTCGACCGCTGATTTAATTCATATCATTGAAGACCTTGAAAGTCAAGGGTTTACATCGGTGGATTTTCGTTCCAGTGCTGCATCTGCTCTTGAAAAACGGGCTCGTTGCGATAATGGTCTGCCTAGTATAATCTTGTCCTGTTTGGAAAAGTGGTTAGCTGAAGAAGTAGAACCAACTTTGTCAACGGAAGAACAAGAGACAAGAAACAAAACTGAACAGCAAAAGGAACCTATTTTTTTCGGTTCAGGTGGCACCTTTTTCTTACCACAAGGGCGAGGTTCAATTTTGCCTGCGATCGCTGCTGGTTATCTCAATCAGCCGCTTCCTGATCTAGAGAACTGGATACGGATTATTGAGGAACAATTGCAGCGAGAACAGCACCCCAAACTTTGGGTTCTTACATTAGTGAATATGCCAGCGCTCCTCAATAGCGATCGAGAGCGAGCCACACAGCTTTATGACGCTGTTATCCAAACTTGTCCGGCCGCCTTGCATTATAAATTTGCATTATATAGTATTTCTAGGGTTATTGGATATTTTGAACCCAAGGAAAAGATTCAGGGATGGATAGAGAAACTATTCGTTGATGGTTCTAGCTTTTGCCTTCAAGCTTACGGTGAATTACTTCTAATTTACTACTGCCAATATCAAGATACATGGTCAAGGCAACAAATAGATCACCATTTAACTGACCGAAACGATGAAATTATTCTTTATGGTTTAGCACAGGCTGCTAGTTACTTATGGGAACACAAATTTTGTCGACAAATAGCAACAACAATCCTATGTACTTTAGCGTTATCCCCTTCTCCTTCTATTCAAGATGCTGTAGCTAATGTTTTTAGTTGGAACCAAAACAACTTCAAACTCAACTTAGAAATGCGAGAAGTTATCCAAGTTGTGTGTAAGAACCCACCGGTATTGCTTAAGGCAGCTTACAATCTTATTGAGTTACTCGAACCAGAGACAGGTAGAGAACCCGCTCTTGTATCACAGGTCTGCCAAGCAATACTAGATGCTGCTAGTTCAAATATTAATAATGCGACTACCTCTCTCCCTTTAGAAACTGAAAATTTAACAAATATTGCTTTAACGTTGCATCGTCAAGAAATCTATCGAGAAAGGGGATTATATATATTTGAGAAATTACTTTCTCTAAATCTCATAGAAGCTCGCGTTGCTCTGGAAGTTTTGGATAGGAAACCTAATCAGGTAACTTTTCTGTCGCCAAAAAGACGGCGGATGCGAAGAGAAACATCATAGCATTTAGGGAATGAAAAAGCGATCGCTTGTCTTTTTAGAGTTGAGCGATCGCTTTTTGATAAAACTAGCTGATACAGTCACATTTAGACAAAAGACAAATAGAGTCTGAGTTTAAGCAGTCCCTCCAAAAGTTTTATGTCATTCATTTTTTGATTGGGACGAAGAAGACTGCGATTGCTTTAACTGACTGCTTTGAGTCATTGTATTTTCGATTATATGCTTAGTTTCTTGCCTTGTGACTAGAGTAATCCGACCTCCAGCACCATCTTGTCGAGTGACATTCGTTATTTGTCGAGAGTGCATAGAACGCTTATCTCCGTTTGAAAGTTTGTCATTCATTTTTCGTTTTGGATGAAGAAGACGGTGGTTGCTTGGATTGACTGCTCTGAGTCACCGAGTTTTCGAGCATCTCTTTGCTTTCTTTTCCTGTGAGGGGAGTAGCACGACCACCAGCGGCTCGAAGACTATCTAAATCATCAATCGGTATGTCAAGTATAGCATCTAGAACTTGCGGACGTTCTTCACACCAGAGGGCTATTGCATTAGAGATTTCTTCAACATTATCTGGGAGCGTTGCAAGTAGCTCTTTTAAATCTGCACGATCTTCTGCTGTGAATAGCTCAGGTTTTGTTTGTGCTAAATAGACAAAAGTTATGATATTTTCTTCGTAATCAGATAATGCCATTTTTCCTCCTATACGCCAATAGCACAAAATGCAGCCCAGTAAAAAGGGTCTTTAAAAGGCTGGTCACCATTCGCCATTTTATGAAGACGACGACGTAAGACCATTTTAAGTGTTGGATTTAGATACCAAAGATTCTCCTCTATTGATTGCTCTATTTCTCTTTTTGTGATTTCTCGAAGCCAGAGTTGGGCTTGATTAAGGGCTATAGGTATTATAGAACTTGTTTGTAGGTTTTGATAAAACTTGATCATCAAAAGAGCTGTTGACAAATCACTAGGAGCCCAAAGGCTACCAACTACACTTTTACTACCTGCAACTAAAAAAGCACTAGGAAAGCCAATCAACTCGTTACTAAATTCTTTGAAGTTCGTTAAGCCTGTTTCACAAGCAGAAAGGGTGACTAAGCGACATTGGCTCAAGTTAAGATTAAGAATCTCTTGTATAGTCAAAGTTTCATGTGAAGATAATAACAGTGGGGACTCGAGAGGTGAATCAATATTAAAGTTGCTTCGACCAGTAAAATGGAAACCATGACTTGCGATATGTAGTATTTGCTCTTTAATTGCTGACTTTCTAACACTTTCTTTGCTAAAGACCTTAGTTGTGGGAAAATACTTTTTAATGGTTTCTACTTCAATATCAGCATATGGTAGGTCGTCAGTAGGGTTTTGAATAGCTAATAAATTGCTGAAGTTAGGCCGTTGTCTATTTTGGAGTATTTTTAAAAATTGGCAACTAGGTACATAACTTACTCCACTATGAAAACGATCTAGAAGATATAAACCGCCGACCAATGGAAGAGCATGAAGAGGTAACCAGTGCAAAAAACGATGGGGAATTAAAATTAATTGTTGGCAGGCTTCAGGTATATAGTTGAAAATTTGCTCTAGATGCAGTAGCTGAGTAAGCCTTTGGAGCTGCACTGATAATTTTTTGCGCCAAACTGGTTGGTTTTGTGTGTAATCCTCTAAATACTGATTAGCCCATTCAATCAACGCTGATTGATATGAAAATCGCAGAACAGATGGGTAAGTAGATTGGCTGGTGACAATAAATGTATATAATTCCTCTTCTACAATATACCATTGTATTATGGCAGTGTGTTCATCTAAAAGTGATTGAATTTCATTAAAAGAAATCGATCGATCACTTTGGGTTAAATTAAAGTCTGGATCGAGAGGCAAAATATCATGCTTAATTAACTCCTCTAGCTGTTTTTGTAATTGACTTAGCCGATTCTGAGTTGGTTGGATTGGCTGAGAGTCAGATAAAAAATTCTCATCATTAAAAATGAAATCATCATCAATAAACCGATTGCTTCCTAGAATTTTAAATCTTTTCTGCTCCAGTGCTATTTCTCGTCGTAGACGTTTCAATTCGTTAATGGTAGAGTCTGGAATATTGCCTTTTGGGTAGATATCAATATTTGCAAGCAGTTCTACTAAGCTACGTGCTTTACTACGTTCAACGTACTCAAGCGCTCGGTCAGGATAACCCAAAACTAGACATACTTCAATCATACTTTGGTAGAGCTTATTCCATTGTTTCGTAAGGTTTTCTTTGCCTTTTTCAATTTCTGAGTTAAACAAGGTTTTCCCTCGGTGCAAAGATTCTACTATATCAATACTGTCAGCAAAAATATTGTAAGCATTCGTAAAATCTTGCGCCTCTTGGTATGCCAAACCAAGATTAAATAGACATTCTAAGTAATTACGAGGAAAAGATTCACGAGTGTAAACTTGCAACGCTACCTGAAAACAACTAATAGCTTGTTCTAAATTTTCTGTCCTAACTCCTCGAATGCGACCGCAGTAGACAATACCCAAATCATTTTGAGTTTCTGCCCACTGCTGAGGAAAAGATTCGCGAGTGTAAACTGTTAAAGCACGCTCAAAACAACTAATAGCCTGTTCTAAATTTTCTTCTTTTTCTCCTCGAATGCGATCGCGATAAACAATACCCAGATCTTTCTGAGTTTCTGCCCACTGTTGAGGAAAAGATTCGCGAGTGTAAACTGTTAAAGCCGCCTGAAAACAAGTAATAGCTTGTTCCAAGTTTTCTGACCTATTTCCTAGAATGCGATCGCGGTAGGCATTTCCAAAATTGAGTTGGGTATTCGCCCAATCCATTGGAAAAGCTTCGTGACTACACACCAGTAAAGCATTCTGGCAGCAATTAATTGCGCGTTCTAAATTTTCTGTTTCTTCACCTCTAATGCGTTTCCTGTAAGCTAATGCTAAATTGTTTTGGGTCATAGCCCAATTGTAGGGGAAGGTTTCGCGAGTATAAATCTGCAAAGCATTTTGGAAACAACTAATAGCTAGCTCTAAATTTTCTGCTAGATCGCCTCTAAGTCTTTCAGCATAAGCTACTGCAAGATTATTTTGAATGTCTGCCCACTCTTGAGGATAATTTTGTAAAGTATTTACTTCCAAAGCTGCTTGGAAGCAGTCTATAGCCATTTCTACATTTTGAGCTTTTTCTCCTCGAATGCGATCGCTATAAGCCATTCCCAAATTCTTTTGCGTCATAGCCCATTGTTCTGGAAAAGCTTCGCGAGTGCGTACTTGCAAAGCATCGTTAAAACAGCGGATAGCCAACTCTAAGTTTTCTGCCTTTTCGCCTCGAATACGTTGAGTGTAAGCAACACCAAGATTATTTTGAGTGAGTGCCAATTGTTCTGGGAAGGCAAAGATGGAGTGAGAGTAGAGTTCCAACGTCGCCTGCAAATAATGTATGGCAGATTCTAAATTTTCTGCTCTGTCTCCCTGGATTCTATAAATATAAGCAACACCTAGATAATTTTGGATAATTACCCATTTTTCGGGAAACTGTTCTTGCCTAAAAACTTCGCAAGCAATTTGATATCCAGTAATAGCAATTTCTAAATTAATTGCTCTATTACCTAACCGAAATTCTTCTAATAAACTACTTAACTTAATTACACTTGTTGCTTTTTCATATAATTTTTCTGGTTCTAGATTTAATAGTATATCACTTGACCATTGTTTAAATAACAAAATTAAATCTTCATTTAGCTTTTCTAAATTTTGGCTTAAAAATGAATAAATTGATTGAGGATTCTCATCATTATCACAAACAAACTGTAGTGATTCTTCTATAAAAGATAAGTCAACCGAGATGAGATTAACTTCATCAGGAATTGACAAAGTTACTCCAGCAATTTCAACCTGACGTTCCTGCCTGGGTAGCTTGCTGAATTGTTCTGTTGCACCTTCTAAATCGCCTATTGTAAAAGATACCATTCCACGCGCATAGGTAATCAGTGGTGGTTCAAATTCTGCCAAAGCGTTTGGAAAACTTTCTATCAATAGCCCTAACCGAAACAAGTCTTTCCAGTTTTTCTGCTTTAATCTTTGTTCAATAGACTGTGCTAATTGGCGATTAAGCTCATTGGGCTGGGTACAAGCAAGGGATATCCAATACTCTGCTTGGGCTAATTCTCCTACTTTGGAATCGTTGCTCTCAAGCTGCTGTTTTACATACTTAGTGTAGAAATCAGCTAGTTCCTTTAAGCGTGGTTTCCCAAAGCGCTTATCTTCCTTTAGTTCTTCCAACAATAGATTTCGGACAGCCATATCCATCTCGTAAAGCTCATAGCCTACCTCGCGGCACAAGCGAGACAAAAGTATGCGAGCAACTGCTGTCCAAGGTGCTTGGGGTATAAAGCGAAGCCAAATTTGGTAAAGCAAGTCTGGAGTAAGTGTCTGTGGAAATGCTGCATGGCAAGCTAAGTCGAGGTGTGCGCGATCGAATTGTTGGGCAAATCCTACGACTCGCTCAATAGCTATTTCCGAATGTGTTGCTTTACTTCCATTCATAATGATTGTTACAACATCCACTGATAGGGACGCTCCCAGTAAACATAGCGACCGCGCAGAGTATTAATAGCTGCATTGAGTCCCTGACGACTCATCTCAAACATTGGCACAAAACGAGCAATTTCGCCAGCAGTAGTGTACTGCCAGCTATCATTTGGCATGGGATTGAGCCAAGCATAATAACGCACTGACTGCTGAAGTTGCTCAATAAACTTCTGCGTGTACTCAACTCGCACTGGGTTATAGTTACCCCTAGCTGCTCCCGCATCGCTGACAATCAATACCCCTGCTCTTTCATCAACCGATTTCAAAACATCAGTAGTTAGTTGGGCTTTGATGCGAGTTGGATCGGTATAAAAATATTTTTCAGGATAGTTATAAAAATAGTAAACACTTGTTTGGGTAAGGTTTCCACCCCGTAGAGCTTTATCTATTAATTGGCGGGATAAATGATGGAAAGGCACCATTGATCCACCTTGGTCAACCAGTAGCACAAGTTTTACTCGGTTTACATAGCGCGGCATCAGCACTGGTTCAATTAAGATGCCCTGCTGACAAATTTTTGCTACGGTAGCCTCTACATCCAATTTCTCTAATGTACCTTGGCGCACTGGACGACGGAAAAAACGCCAACTTTGCTTAATTTGCCGAGGGGTTACTGGCAGATATTGAGCGGCTGAATCTTGGCCGTAAAAAATCATATCTAAACTATTGGGCTTATGATACCGGATAGCTTGAATGACCTGCTCTGGTTCTTCTATTTCTATGGGGATATCAGCCGTTGGAGTTGGTTCGGATATAGGTTGTTCCGACCCTTTTAAGGAAATTTGCTCTTTAAGTTGCTCCGATGTTTTAACTATAGGTGGTGATGAAGAAGACTGGATAGGTTTGTCAGACTCCTTTGCTGAAGGTCTAGTTTGAGATGGATTCGATTTATCTTGGATAGGTTGGGGTAATTTAGTAGAGAGAGATTCATTGGTTATTATTTGATCTAGAAGTCGATGTAGCTGGCGAGCTTCTTCTTTAGATTTTGTCCACAGAGTACAACATAGTCTTTCTAAAGAGGCGCGATCGCTTATCCCAAATCCACCTTGTAATGCCTCCAACGCCAACATATAGTCTGCAAGTCCCAAGGGAAAACCACACTGGCGCAAACTCTTGAAAAGATGCAGTAAAACCTTCAACAAAGGTATTTCTTCAATGGAATTGACAGGATTCATTTTTCTTCCTCCTGTGGGGCGCGTAGATATTCTCGATAATCTTGCCAACGAGACTTAAGTAGAACATCAGCAAACGGAAGTTTGCCTTGGAGTTCCGCTAATACTTGATCTTCAGGATATTGTCGCAGTATCGTAAACCAGTCAATTAACTCGCTGGTACTTACCTTTTTACCAATTCTGCCACTGTCCCTCTCCATCCCGCTTCTTAGCAGCCTAAAGCTAGTTACTGCGGCTGCAACAACTTTTGAAGCTGTCTTCGGAAAGTGAGCGTTAATAATGTTAACCAATTCGGATTCATCAGGGAATTCGATATAGTGGAATAGGCAACGACGTAAGAAAGCATCCGGCAAATCTTTTTCGTCATTACTGGTAATGAATATAATCGGGGGTTCTTTTGCCTTAATTTCGTATTCTTTCTCTGCTTCTTTTTCCTTAACTTTTATCTCCGGTATGGTAAACCGCTTTTCGTCTAGCGCCTGGAGTAAGTCATTAGGAAAATCAAGGTCAGCTTTATCAATTTCATCAATTAGAACTACAGTACGCTGCGAATTTTCAAAAGCACGACCTAATGGCCCCAGCTTGATGTAATTCCAGAGGTTATCAACTTTCGAGAGTTTCTGTTCGTCAAGACGTGCTAATTGGGCATCGTGGAGGCGAGCGATCGCATCGTAAGTGTAACAACCATCCTTTGCCTTGGTTGTAGACTGAATATACCAAGACTCGTAAGGTAAGCCTAGTTCATAAGCCACAGCACGAGCCAAGCGGGTTTTACCGCTACCAGGTTCACCCTTGAGCAATAAAGGACGTTTCTTTAAAAAAATGGTGAGATTAACTGCTTCAACCAATTCTGGTGAAGGTATATAAGGTTCAAGTCCATCAAGTTCGCACTCCTCTGGGGAGGGTTGCTTTTCGCCCGTATAGACGCGAGGTATCACTGAATCAACCATTTTGCCAATCCTCCTTCCCAGCTAAAACCACAGTAGTAACAAATTCTTTGATAAACCAAATCGGGAACGCCTCCTTGAGACTCTGCCAGTAATGTCTCAACACATAAATTTTCAGGTACTACCTCTGCGGCTACTGCCATGCCCACCCATTCATTAAGCTTCTTTACTGGAAATCGACTAGCAGGAGGTAAAGAAAGAGGAATTCTAGGTAAATCTGGGTGATTAACTTGCCAAGCTAAAGAAAGCCCTGATTTGCATATATATCCTTTATTATCTACCAAAAACATGGCTAAATATGTTTCTCGCTGATTGTTTTTTTGTACCAATGGTTGCCAAAATTCCTGAATTAACTCTGGTAAAAAGCTTATATAAGTACGGTGGGCATCTGAAAAGATAAAAATTAAATGTTGAGTTTGCAAAAGCTCAAAAATTTGATCTATTATTTTAGTTGCTGGCCGCCAATTAGTCTGGTTCTTATCCAGTAAGTGTTTGCCAACTTCATTCCATAAGTTGGATATGTCCTCCATGCCACCAACTTTAATTTTTATTCGTCGCCCATTTCGTAACTTAGATAATTGAGATAGTCGGGTAACCAAAGTCTCTTGCCCGAATTTTTCTTCGCCATGAACCAGGAAAGCTGCTGTTTTGTTGTAACTTGGCGAATCTAATACTTCGATCACGGCTTCTTCCTGCTCGTCAAAGTCAATACGGAGAAGCGATTTAAAAAGTCTATGTTCAGATTGAGGTACTTGTTGCTGACAAGCTTGAGGCTGGTTCTTCCATGCTTCAACCTTGGTGCATAAGTCATCAAGCTTAGTCCAGAGCATATCATCTGGATGCTGGCAATCTCTTAATTGTTTCAAAAAAATTGGAAATATCCAACCATATAATCGATGCTCTGAGCAAAACAAAACTTTAAAGTTGAAGTCAAATAAATTTATTGGACTCTTAGCATCTTTTAGTTGCAATCTTATAAAAGAAAGTTCATCAACAACGCAAAGCGAACGCAGACTTTCACAGCTTTCAAACTGTTCACACTCCAAAAGAAGTTCTCTGCATAATTGATAGAGTTCAGAGGGTGGCGCTTTCACAATCAATCTCCCACAGCTTGTAACAGCCCAGTAATCGCTGATATGCCTGGACACCATCTTGATAATTTCGTCCCCACAGTGGAAACTCTTGCTCAGTCTCCCTACTAAAGACTTCTTGCAAATAACAGGATAATTCATTCATACCGTTGAAACAATTCAAAATCTCTCGATAAAGTGTGCTGGTTATCATCCAAGTCAAACGAATAATCTGGGACAATTTTTCTTTGTCCCCCTTGCACGCGTGCTTCACGAGGCCAAAACATTAACTTCCCCTTGTTTTCACTAAGTTCAATTTTACCAGCCGTGTAACCATGCAGACGATTGAGGCTTTGTCCTGTTTTCGTTTCATAGTATTCTAACCCACAGAGCGATCGCCCTTGCCAAATTCGCCTAGCTTCAGTACCGCCTTGGACAATCTCTGTAGAATTAGCTTCATGCAGATGACCGCATAAGTGAACGGCAAAACGACCACGGGCGGTAATTTCTGCATTCAAATGCGCTTGGGCATCGGGGATCAACCAACTTGGCGGATGATGTGTTAGTAGCAGACAGGCATGATGCTGTCTTGCCCAAGCTGGGCCATCGCCGTCACAAGCTTGGTGAAATTGGCGGGGATGGATAGTCAGCTTGCCCTCATAGTTTTCACCAGTAAGCTGAAGAAAGCTTGTATTCAAACCTAAAATTCCCAGTTTTGCGCCATTTTTTTCGATAGTGGCTGAAAAATCGCCTGCTAAAACACCAGCTTTTAAGTTTTCTGGCTTAAAGGGTTGCCTTTCCCACCATACCATGTAGTTTTCAAAGGCTTTTGTAACGACTTGGCGATAGGGCGATTGTGCATTATGCCAAAATTCTTCTTGTACATCCGGTTCCTCTAACCACCGCTGGAGCAGCCTTACCGCAGGATCTTTTGTGTTAGGTCTGACTAAATCGTGATTTCCCGGTACTGCTAGCAGCTTAGGAGATGAACCCAATTGAGCGAAATAATCCCATAGTTGCGCCAACAGTCGGTCAACCTTTTCAAATTCTTCAGCGCTGCCACGCTGAGTCAAGTCACCAGTAAATAGAACCAAGTCCCACGGTCCACTTTCATCGTGGAGTTTCTTTAAATCTTCAAAAAATATTTCTTTTACACCAGGCCAGAGCCAATCCTGGTCTCTCATGCCTTGATGAAAGTCGGTTAGGTGTAACCAACTAAAGCTATTATTACTTGGATTTACTCTTGGATTAGGAACGTGGGGGTTAATTGTTATTGAAGTTCTAGTACCTCTATCTGCTAAGTCTGGATTAGATCCACTTCCGTTAAGAACAATATTAAGTTCATCTGCTAGTTCAGATAAAGTTTGATGCCGACTATCTACAGGGTCAATTATATTACTCAGCAACCGTACTAAAATAATCAGTACATTCTCCTTAGTATCGTAACGATACTGATCTACTAAAAAAGCAATTACCTGTGTTAGTCGTTGAGCCGTATTATTAGCCTGGGGCAGACTATTAGCCCAGGGGGAAAGTGGATCGTAGCCTTTAAATAAGCTTCTTAGTTCTTCATTACTTTCAAATTGAGCGCACTTTGATAGAGCTTCAGATAATCGATTATAGAGTTGAGCGGGAATTCCTGGCATATCGTTATTTACAAAGTCCTTAGTAAGGCTTTCTTCTAGTATAGCTTTGAGATGTTGCAGGCGATCGCGCCCTGGAGCTAGGAAGCGGCGATCGGCTTGAATTTGACGTTGCAGTTTATTACGGACATAATCCAAAAACTGTTGCCACGCACTTAAGTCAGTTTCAGGTAGCGCCTCTAGCTTTTCCAGCTTCGCCCTGTAATTCTGCTCGTTGATAGCAATGGTGTTTTCGTGGCTATCCAGGTCTCCCAGGTAGCCAGCATACTTAATATCTATCTCCCGTAACTCAGTCAACAATTGCTGAAATTGCCTTTGTCGCTCTGGTGATTGGGAAATTTGACTGAAACTGTTCCGATGCTGTTCTATGCGGTTATACAGTTGTTTTAGCTGGCGATCGCACCAACGAGATTCGTGATAAACATACTGGATCTTATGACGACACCACAAAAGATAAAGCAATAACTCAGATGCCTTATCCATGTCGTCTGTATCCATACTTTGGCATTTAACCCAAACTAAAATATGGAGTTGCTTACTTGGATTTTTATGTCGCATTTCATACTCAAAAATCGGATTTCCTAATAAGTAACCTGTATTTATTAGCTCAAATTTATCTGTTTTTGGGACTAATTGAACAACACAAGCATCTGCTAAACCTTGGTAGTTTTCCTGTAATTCAATTGGTTGCCCAAACAATAATAATGTTTGCCCTAAAGAAGCTTGAATATGTGAGGGTAGTAGTAGGTATTGCGGATTAAGTTTGCATAATTGAGACAGAAAAAATCTTTCTTGAGAAGACAGGGTTAAATCGATCGCATAACTATCATGTAATCGGTATGGGCAGAGTAATCCCTCAAATAAGAAGTCATTTGATTGAGCAATTATTTGAAAATTTAAACTCACTTTTCGATTTAGTAATAAAGTACAATATTCGCTTGCCTGGTTATCTTCTGCTTCGGGAAAATACTCGTTATTTTGATAGCTAATCAGTTGTTGTGGTAGATTTTGTAGTTCTCGAATGTCAAGCTTATTTCCCAAATCTACCAACTGTTCCCATAACCGAGGTGCTTCTGGTACAGTCGGCTCTAGTCCCTGGTTGATGCTGTTTCGTAGATGGAAGGCATAGAGGGTCAGACTGGGGCTACGCAGCCCCCAGTTGTGGGGTATTTCGTTCATGTTTGGATAGCTTAGACTGCCTAAGATCTATTATCCAGCTTTCTTCATCACTGACCAATGGCGCTAAATGCTGCCCAATGACGGGGATGTTGAAAGGGTTTGGAATTATCATCCAGTTGATGCAATCGGCGGCGTAAGCGCATTCTCAAAGTGGGACTCAAGAGACTGCGATTGGCTTCTATCCAGTCTTCCAGTTCCATTTTTGTGACTTCCAGTAGCCAACGTTGAGCCTCGTTGAGAGCAATGCTGGCGACTACTCCTTGTTGGAAAATTTGGTAGAACTTCACCATCAAGAAAGCCGTAGACAAGTCGCCTACTGACCACAGAGACACAATTACACTCTTAACTCCTGCTGCAATCAGACAGCGGGACAGACCAATCACCCCATCTCCTGTAATTTTACCCTGTCCGGTACTACAGGCACTCAATACAACCAGTTCAGCATTTAGCTTCATATTATAGATTTCGCCAGCCGTGAGGAAGCCATTGTCTTCATCGCTGGGAGCAAGGGCGATCGCCCCTGGTACGCCTAGCTGCCGGATATCATCTAATAATCCGTGAGTTGCCAGGTGAATCAACCGTGCCTTTGGCATTTGCTCTACAACATTAACTTTTGTGGCGGCTGCACCCGTGATGGGTTGGGTTTGCAGGAGGGGGGCGATCGCTTTTGCTTCGGTTCCTGACCAAGGTAATTCCTGTAATTGTAGGGGCGGTTCAGTTAGGGGAATTGTTGGCATCCAGGGATTTCCCACTACCAGTGCTTCTAGAGGAGTTTCCTGTGCTTCTATGCTCCGTTTTTGGATTAACTCTAATACCTGAATCGAGGGAGCAGTGAGAACTGTATGTTTCTCAATAAGGAATTTGCCTTCAGAATCTTGGAGAGATGAAAAGGGAACTAGCAATAGGATGTCTTGGGGGATAAAGACAACAGGTGTATTAGACCGGGTGTGTAAGAGGTGTGCGATCGGTTCAATTAAAATTTGATAGAGTTGGTGGAGCTGCGGATATGTCAAATGTGCATTTAATTGGGGAGCAGGGCTAGCAGAAATTGAGGCATCGTGGTGGCTTTCGATAATACCAAGAGATTTGCGGGCTTCAATAACTAAGTTGAAGAGAGAAGTGTTTTGTTGCTGGAGCATTTTAATATCTTCTTGGAAAAAACTAATGCCCCCAGTAGGGCTAACAACCCAAATCAAAAGCTTCATTCCAGAATCAACTATTGAATATTCGACCAGGGTATAATTTCTATTATCGGCAATCTCTTGAATTTTTTGGCTAGATAGGCAATCAATTAGATTTGGCTTAGTATCCGGCTCAAATAGACGCTTTATCAACAGTTCAACAAATGCTCTAGTACGTCCTCGTTCTGCAATCTCTAAGGCTTCTTCTTGTCTATTTAAAGCAACTAAAACTTCTTGTAGTTGACGATAGCTTGTGGATTGACGTTCAAAAATTGATATTTTTTGTGGATCTTTTAAATCTAACCGGAGAGATTCCCAAACATCAACAGCTTGATAAAACGTAGTTTTTGCTTCTTCTAAAATACCCAACGAGAAAAGAACAGATCCTATATTATTTAAACAATTTCCAATTCCAGATAAATCTCCTATTTTTTTTGCAATAGCTAGAGATTGGTGATAATAGTTTAAAGATAAATCAATATCACCTAAAGCCTGATAAGCAGATCCTAGAACAGACAAAGCATCAGCTTCACCTTGGCAATAACCAATTTCTTTTACAATATTTAAATCTTGTTGATAATACTCAATAGCAGTCTCATATTGATTAATAAAATAGTAATAATTACCTAAATTACCTAAACAAATCGCTTCCCCTTTACGATCTCCAATCTCTTGTTTAAGACTTAAAGCTAATTGATAAAATTCAAGGCATTGTTGAAATTGTTTTAAAGCTTGATAACTTAGCCCTAAGTTTATCAAAGAATTCGACTGTCCTTGCCGATCTGCAATTTCTTGAGAAATTACTAAAGACTTTTGACTATACTCTATCGCCTGTTTATACTCTCCACAAACATAATAAATAATCCCGAGATTATCTAAAGCACCTGATTCTAGTTTACGATCTTTGTTGTTTATAGCAATCTCTAAATCTTGCTGCTGATATTCAATTGCTTTCTGATACTCTCCTAATGATTTATAAACGCATCCTAAATTACCCAATGCCGCAGCTTCTAATTTGTAGTCTTTAACTATTCGGGCTATTTCAAGACTTTGTTTGTGATATTTGATTGCCTTTTTGTATTTCCCACTTGCATCTAACGTTAAACCTAAATTTGCTAAAGAAGCTGCCTTTAATTCGCTATCTTTAATTTTTCTAGAAGCAACTAATGCTTGGATATTATACGTTCTTGCTAATAAATATTCTCCTAGAGAGCGGTAAGTATTACCCAAATTATTGTAAATATGCGCTTCTTCTTTATAATTTTTTATATCTTGAAATAATTTTAAGGCAGCTTGATGATATTTTATTGCTTTATGATACTGGCCTATAGACCCAGAAGCACATCCTAAAAAACTAAGCGATTTTGCTTCTCCTTCGCAATAACCGATATCTCTAGCAATCGCAACAGCTTGTTGAAGACAGGCGATGGTTTTTTTGTACTCTCCCTGTGAATAGTAAGCCTGCCCCAGGCTATTAAGGCAAGCGCCTTCCCCTCTACGGTTTCCCATTACCCAATCAATAGCTAGTGCTTGTTGCCATAGTTGTAAGGCTACATCCAATTGACCCTCCTGAAATTGTTGCTCCCCGTGGTCAAACAGCCTGTCACTTTCTTCTCTTTTAGAAATTGCTAAGGAATGGCAATAAACTCCGAACCTTAACCCCACAATATTCATCAACTGATTAGCGTTGTTGAAATGGTTCTGCTTTATCAGATCGGATGCAACTTGTAACATCGTCATTACTAATCTGGCATCATGTAAGTCTGGGTGAGCCTGTAAAATTTCTATTTCTTGACCCAGGGTGCAGGTTAGCAACAAATTTATTAGATTTAGATAGCTTTGATGGCGTTCTTCATTCATAGTTATTGCATCTTTTCGGCCAAATGTGCCTTCACTATTTTTTCTCGGAGGTCTACCGAATATGCTTTTATTAGCTTTGACTACAACAATGACTGGGGGGTAACAACCCGTCTGAAACCCAGACGGAGTAAAGATTTAGCCAATCCGCTGCTCAAAAAAGATAGGCAGCCGAATTGTTACACGCGCTTCCTATCCAAAAAATAATGTTACCCACATTCTATCAGACTCACTTACAAAAACAACTGACTCATGCTCAGTTGATATTGATGATAATCTTGCTCTCTTTGATACAATCAGAAAAACAAGTGAGATTAGAACGGCTCTCCCGGGTATTTCCTTACCCCATTACAACCGAAAGTCGGCGGCGGAAGTTACAAAGATTTCTGGACTTGCCTCAATTAACGATCGCAGGAATTTGGTTCCCCTTAATTACTTATTGGTTAACCACTTATTGCCGTGTTGGGCAAACCTTGTCAATAGCGATCGACCGCAGTCAATGGGGGTGTATTAAGTACATGGACAGAATTAATTACACACGGATTCTTTGCTATACAAGGCTTGTAGCCCATAGTTTTGTGTAATTAATTGTGTCCTACTACTTAATCTCTTCATGGTCAGCCTAATCTGGCGTCGCAGAGCCATTCCATTGTACTGGACACTATTACCCAAACTCGGGAACAGTAACTTATCGGAACAAACTACAGCTTTACAGCAAGTTTTACCATTATTTACAGAATATAAAGTCATCATTTTAGGTGAGCGTGAATTTTGTTCCGTAGACTTGGGAAATTGGCTCAAGGAAAGCGGTGTGTCTTTTTGTTTGAGGTTAAAAAAGAATCATTGTATCGAAACAGAACATTTAGTTGGGCAACGGCTAGATGAATTAGGAATAGTACCGGGTACCTCTGTATACTTTCAAGGAATCAGAGTCAGAAAATCTCAGCCAGCAACTGGGTTTGATATTGCCTGTAAATGGAAAAAGAACTATCGGGGATGGACGGTTGATGAAGCGTGGTTTATTCTTACAGATTTAGGCTCATTGCCCGTAGCGCTCGATGCTTACAAACAACGGATGGGAATTGAAGAGATGTTCCGAGATTGTAAAACAGGAGGTTACAATATTGAAGGAACTAGCCTCAAAGGAGACCGCCTAATTAACATGATTTTGCTGATAACGATCGCCTACAGTTCGGCAGTATTTCAGGGTACTGAAATTCAAAAAAAGCAGATACAAAAATATGTATCTCGCTCGAAAGAACCCAGAAAACAATACCGCAGACGAAGTATATTTGGTGTGGGTTTAGATGGAGAGCAGTGGGTTAATTATCTCGCTCAATATTCCGAAACAGTCCAAGAGTTAATGAAGTTAACTCGAAATAAACGTTGCTTTTATCAGCTTGGTATGCGGGCTGCAACCCTTATTGGGTCTACTTCTTAGACCTCTTTGTTACCCCCCCAGCAACAATGATATCTTATTGTGCCTCATAACAGCGTTTCCCACTGTTATTCCTCAGCGCTATCTGTTTCTTCGGGTTCAGGGTAAATTGAATTTGTCATTGTCCGATCGCACAAAATGCAGCCCAGTAAAAGGGCGATTTAAAGGGTTGCTCGTTATCTGACATTTTATGTATTCTGCGACGCAAATTTATGTTGAGAGTTGCATCTAGAGAGATTTTATTTTCTGACATCCATTCTTGCAGTTCCTTTTTAGTAAGGTTTCGCAGCCAAAGTTGAGCTTGATTGAGAGCGATCGCTACCGGCTCAGATAACGACATATTTTGATAGAACCTTATCATTAAAAAAGCTGTTGATACATCTTGAACTGCCCATAAACTGCTGACAACACTAGGACTCCCTGCATAGAGGAAAGCACTAGGAATCCCAACATATTCATCGCTGAGGATTTTGTGATTAGTTAGACCTGTTTCGCAGGCAGAAAGGGTAACAAGGCGGCATTGGGAAAGGTCTAGGTCAAAAATTTCTCCCAGGGTAAGGTGTTCCCCATCTGCTAATAACAGTGCTGAGTCTAGAGGAGATGCAAAATTAAACTCAGCATGACAAGAAAAGTGAGCGCAGTTTGCCAAACTGAATTGGGAGTTTTGGAGCGCCTCTCTCGTCCCATCATCTTTAATCTTTACTTCTACAAGGGTTGCTTTTTTGGCAGCATTTTCAACAAAAACATTAGCATAGAAGAAGTAACGCTGGATAGTCCTAACCTCAACACTTGTATAGCCTAAATCTTTAGTAGGGTTTTGAATAGCTAAGAAACGTTTAAAATTCGGTCTCTCTTGATTTTGAGTTAGTTGCAATAGCTGACAGGAAGGAGCATAACGCACACCCCTAGGAAAGCGGTCTAGAAGGCAACCTCTTCCAGACAAAGGCAAAGCGTGTAGAGGAGTCAGGTGCAAAAAGCGGTGTGGAATTAAGATGATTTGGTCGCAGTCACTTGGGAGACTATTAATAATGTCATCAATATGCAAGATTTCGGAGAGGCGGTAAAGACGATCCAAAAGTGTCTGAATCCATTGTTCTCGGTTTTGCTGGTAGTCTTGCAAATATTCCTCTTGCCAATCTAAGAAAGCTTGCCGTTCTTCAGCAGAGGATGACCAGACTTGAGGATGCTGAGATTGGTGGGTGATGACGAAAGTGTAGAAGTTATTATCGGTAATATACCACTCAACAATAGCAGCGCGATCGTCTATAAGGTTTTGAATCTCGTTAGAGGAGATAGGTTTAACTTGTCGGGTAGCTCTAAAGTTGGGGTCTATAGGATCGATTTCGGTAGCAATCAAATTATCTAGCTGTTGAAGCAATTCATTGAGGCGGTCGCGGTCTTTTAGCCAAGCTGCTGAATCCAGCGTCGGTTCACCAGTACCAGAAATTATGTCGCCTGAACGATTGTGCTCGGCTATATCTAGGCGACGTTGTTCTGCTACAACTTCTCGACGCAATCGCTTTAGTTCGTTGAGGACAGTTTCAGAAATATCACCTTTAGGGTAAATGTCACGGCTGGCAAGAAGTTCAACTAAATTCCGAGCTTTGCTGCGCTCGACATATTCAAGTGCTTTGTCTGACTGGTTATTATTAATGCAGGCTTGGACTACGCTAGCGTAAGCATCAATCGCTGCTGAAATAATGTCTTGACGCCTTGCATCTGTAATAGCCCAGGCACGGCTTTGTTCTACTGCTTCGATAGCAATGCTATAACCCTCAATTGCATCTGCCCATTGCCTTGTAAGTAAAGCAGCATCACCGAGGTTACGTCCATTTCTCAGGCAATCTATAGGAAAGTCAGTAGATGTTTGAATTTCCAGAGCTAATTTACAACAAGTGATTGCCTTGGTTGCCTGCCCTAGATTGAGGTAGACAAAGCCTAAATTGTTTTGGAGCGTAGCCCAATCTTGAGGAAATGCCTTACGGGTGTAAACTTGCAAAGTAACTTGGTAAGTTAAAATGGCTTTTTCCAGATTCTGTCGCCTGTCGCCCTTAATTCGATAAAGATAGGCATTACCCAGATTAGTTTGAGTTACAGCCCACTTTTCTGGAAGAGTTTCTTGAGTACGCACCTGCAGTGCATTTTTGTAGCAGTGAATTGCATCCTCTATGTTTTCGCTCTGATCGCCTTTCATACGGTTGCGGTAAGCATTACCTAGATTATTTTGAGTTGTTGCCCAATCTTGAGGAAGCATCTCACAAGTGCGAACTTGCAAAGCTCTCTTATAAGCTGCTATAGCTAACTCCAGATTATTTGCTCGGTCACTATTAATTCTGTCAAGGTAAGCATCACCCAAATTATTTTGCAGCGTAGCCCATTTTTCCGGAAAAGCTTCTTGAGTGTAAACTTGCAAAGCTGACTGGCAAGCTGAAATTACCTTCTCTATATTTTCGGCGCGATCGCCGCGAATTCGGTCATAGTATCCAGATCCCACATTGTTTTGAACTGTTGCCCATTGCTCCGGAAAAGCCTCTTTGGTATAAACTTGCAAAGCTAACTGGCAAGCTGCAATTGCCCTCTCTATATTTTCAGATCGAGTACCACGAATCCTATCGCAGTAAGTAATTGCCAGATTGTTTTGGAGCGCTGCCCATTTCTCCGGACAAGCTTCTTGAGTAAGAACGTTTGCAGCTATTTCATAACCGGTAATGGCAATTTCTAAATTATCTGCTCTACTTCCCAGTGGGAAATTCCGAATTAGGTTACTGAAATTAGCAAGATATCCTGCCATGCTTTGTGCTTGTATTGGCTCCATTGCTGACAAGGTAGGTGTCAGCCAGTTATTTAAAAATCTTGCTAACTGTTCATCAAGTTTATCTAGGTTTTCTTGCAGTAGAAGATGCAATTTTTGTGTGTTAGCATCACTGTTACTACTTAAAGTTAGTGCATGCCTTAAAAAATTAGCAGTCTCTATTAGCGGAGTTTCTGAAGAATTGGCTTTTTTTGTTCTTTTGGCTATAGTCTTATAAGATACTGATAGTCCCAGATGTTCAGCTAGCTGACTAGATATTTTTAATAAAAAATCAGCAACGTTGTGATCGCCTCGCTCTACCAGTACATCTACTACCTGTTCTATAGTTTTCACTAACCCGGCATCAATCAAGCTTGGATTAGCGTTCAAAATTTCTGACACTTGACTGCTGGAACAAGCCCGTAGCGCATTAATCAACTTTAAGTAATCTTCTCGCCGTTTTTCATCCATAATCACCGACCTATCGCACAAAAGGCTGCCCAATAAAAAGGAGATTGAAACGGCTGTCGATTCTGCCGGAACCGTCGTGCCAGTGAAATCTTCAGCGTTGGAGCCAACGGCAACTGTTGTTCCTCCATCCACTGTTGTAACTCATCGCCAGTAGCATCTCGCAACCAGCGTTGAGCCTGATTGAGTGCTACTGCCACAGATGACCCCTGTTGCAAATTCTGGTAAAACTTGGCTACCAAGAATGCCGTAGATATATCGCTAATCGTCCAGAGCGAACTGACGACGCTGGGACTTCCTGCATACAGAAACCCGCTGGGTAAACCAATGTACTCATCGCTGAGGGAAGTCGGATCGGTCAAACCTGTCTCGCAAGCCGAAAGCGCGACCAAACGGCACTGACTCAGATTTAGTCCAAAAATTTCCCCCAGCGTCAGACAACTTTCTAACTCAAGAGCCTTCAGATCCACACCTGCCAGCACCAGGGCAGAGCGTAAAGGAGATTCTAGATCGAAAATGCCGTGACAGGCAAAATGGACGCAATGAGCAGCTTGCAAACGCTGGTTGGCGATCGCCTCTTTGCGTGCCTCTGCTTTCACCAAAATCTCCGCGTGGGGATGAAAAGTCTGTCGGACAATTGCCATCTCGATATCGCTGTATGTCAAATCCAGGGTGGGGTTTTGCACCCCAAACAGATGGCTGAAGTTGGTGCGGTTCCAGCTTTGAGTTAACTGCAATAGCTGACAACTGGGAGCATAGCGCACGCCGCCGGGAAACTTATCAAGCAAGCACAGAGTGTCAGAAGGTTGCTTCTCACTTACCACTGGCGATTGCCCCTCGCCTACAGGCAAGGCATGAAGCGGAAACAGATGCAAAAATCGGTGGGGGATGAGAATGAGTTGAGAACAGTCCGAGGGGATAACAGACAGGAGATAATCCAAGTGCAGGATGGTAGCAAGTTGCTGAAGTTGCTCATTTAGAGTGCTTTGCCACTGCTGCTTGTTATCGTAGTATGTCGTCAGATAGGTGCTAATCCACACCATCAGTGCTTGATAGTCTTGGGTGGATGACTGCCAGACAAAGGGAGTTTGACTGTGCGGTGCGACAATAAAAGCAAGAAATGTCTCCTCAGCGATATACCACTCAATTAGTGCCGTTTGGGAATTGGGGAGCAAATCTCGTACTTGCTGAAAGGTGACAGGTTCAACTCTTTGAGTTAGGTTGAAGGTGGGGTCATAGGGCTGGATGTCCCGATGAATCAGTTCATCCAGTTCTTGTTGGAGTTGGTTCAGGTAGGTGCGAGACTCCCGAAACGCAGCTAGAGCGGGTAACGTCTCCAGATTGGCTATCTCACCGACTCCCGATCGCATTTCAATCCGGCGTTGTTCCGTCACAATCTCTCGCCGTAGCCGATCCAATTCCTCAATGACTGTTTGCGGAACGTTACCTTTAGGGTACAGGTCGCGTGCAGCTAGAAGTTCAACTAAATTGCGGGCTTTGCTGCGTTCGACATATTCCAAAGCGAGATCGGTCTGGTCGGTATTGATGCACGCTTGCACCATCTTGGCATAGACATCGATCGCCGCCGACAAAATTTCCTGCCTGCGTTTGTCGGTATTCGCCCAACTGCGACTTTGTTCTACAGCCTCAATAGCAGCACTATAACCTGCGATCGCTTCCTTCCATCGGTTCGCCCCAAACGCCAAATTGCCCAAATTACGCCCTGCTGTCAAACACTCAACCGGAAAATCACCGGGTTGATAGACTTCCAGAACTTGCCCAAAGCAGTGAATCGCCTCGTCAACCTTACCCAAATCTCGATAAGCAGCCCCCAGATTATTTTGAGTCATTGCCCAGTCTTTGAGAGATGCTTCTGGAGTGCGAATTCGGAGGGCTTGTTGAAAGCAATGGATGGCTTGCTCTAGGTTCTCAGTTAAATTCCCTTCGGAGTTACAGAGATAAGCGATGCCTAGATTGTTATAGGCAAGCGCCCAACCCAAAGGAAAATCCTCTTCGGTGTAAACAGTTAAAGCTTGCTCGTAGCACCGAATCGCTTTTGGCAAATCTTGCCTGTAGTGTTCGCGAACGCCGTAGAGGTAAGCATTTCCCAGATTATTTTGAACCATCGCCCAATCTTGAGGCGCGGTTTCTGGGGTAAACACCTGTAAGGCGTGCTGGAAGCATTGTATTGCTTGAGCGAGGTTTTCTTCCAGGTTGCCTAAGATGCGGTTGCGATAGGCATTTCCCAAATTATTTTGAGCGGTTGCCCAATCCAGGGGAAATTCCTCTAAAGTAAAGACTTGCAACGCAGATTGGAAAGCCGCGATCGCCACTTCCAAATTTTCTGCGGTGTCGCCTAGAATACGATTGCGGTAAGCTTCACCTAAATTGTTTTGAGTAATTGCCCAACTTGTGGGAAAAGCCTCTGGAGTGCGGACTTGCAACGCCCTACGAAAGTAAGCGAGCGCCATCTCTAAGTTTTCAGCGCGATCGCCGTGAATGCGGTAGAGGTAGGCGTTACCCAGATTGTTTTGAGCAATTCCCCAATCCCGGGGAAATTCCCTGCGGGTAAAGACATTACTCGCAATTTCGTGTCCGGTAATAATAATTTCTAGGTGGCTGGCTTTGTCACCTAACGGAAACTGCCTGAGCAAGATACAAAAGCTGACGATTACTTCAGTAATAGCTCTGGCAATCTCTGGGTCTGCTTGAGGCAAGGTTGACAATGCCCAAGCTTGCAAGATATGTGCTAGAAACTCATCCAGTTTATCCAAATTTGCTTGCAACAGGGAGTAGATGATCTGGGGGTTGCGATCGCTCTCTTGCACAGTTTTGAGAATCAACTGGAGGAAGTCAAGATAGGCTTCGGGATTAGAAGGTAGTTTAAAGTTCATAATTAACCTATGGTACCCAATAAAATAGCGATTTAATAAGCTAATATTAAAAATTGTACAAGACATAAGGCTTTGGTAAAAACTTCAGCCTCCTTGCACTCTATTAGTTTAGGGTGTATTGACTCAATGTGTGCGGAGTATGCGATCGGTCTTGCACCCTAAATTAGCAAATTATATAGGGTGCTAGATTTGTGCTAAAAATCGTCCCAATTAAACAGCGTCAATTGGTGAGGTGATGTTGTCTTCTTTTTGGGTCGGCGTTTGCCCTTTAAAACTTCTTGAACGACTGGATTTGAAGGAATTGATATCATCTCATTCAACTCAATAACTTCTGAACTTTCTCCTGAAATTATTTCACATTCACCTGGGCAATTAGTATGATTTTTAGCTAGTGAATCAACAGGTTCAAACCACTCATTGTACCAATAAGTGACGTTCATTGATTGGGGTCGATCACTACTTAAAGTATTGCCAAGGAGCAAATCAGTTTGACCCAACCACCAAATCGGAACAGCCAGCCAAGGTGAAAACATATAAAATTGGAACAGAGCGCATTTTAATAGAGTACGATCTACATCTTGACCGACACCGCTCAAACAGTAATTTGACTGTGCTAACATTAAAGCTCCCGTACCGCAAGCGGGTTCATTGAAGCTGGAAATTCGCTCTGTCTTATCACCACTGACTAACTTAGATATCAACTGACACAAAGCTAAAGGTGTCGGATAAAAGCCTGAACTTTTTTGAGCACTCTTTCCGCAGATTTGGGGTAGCAGCCGGCCCATGTAATCTTCAGGATACAGCATGAGAATTGACAGGTCAAACATCTGATAGAGACGCATTGATGCACCTTCACAGCCGGCCGGTTCTTTGGGTAAAATCTTGTAAGCTGGATGTCCGAATGCGAACAAAACCCAGTCCAAGAAAAACTCCAAATAGTCCCAAGCTGACCAAGTTTTCCATTCTCCATGTTGAGGAATGCAATTGAGAGTGTTATCTAGCATGGCTTCTGCGGTAGGAGAATGCTGCCATTCGATTTGGGGAATCGGTTCTGCTGGCAAAGTTTCCTCAATTACAAATTTGGGTAAAATTTCTGGTTTTCTGTTCTCCAGAATGGCTAGCATTGGTTCCATCTTCCACCGCATCCAGGCATGAGCGGGGACAGCTTGACACAAAGCCCAATAATCCCACCTTCCCCATAAACATCGGTCTATTTGTGCGAGAATTGTTAAAAGCCAGCCATGCTTTAAATCTCGTTTGAGGTTAGGAATTAAAGCTTGCTTTTTCTTTGGTTTATAGGGTTGCTTTCTGAAATGTAACAGCGTTGACTCTCTAGTTTTGGAGTCAATAACTGGTAATAAAAGCTGGTTTTTCATGAGTACAAGTCCGAAAAATGCACCCCTAAAAACCGCAGTAGCGGTTCGCACAATTCTATGTTGATGCAAGCAGCGTCTTGTTTAATAAAAACAGTAAAAAAAATTGGGAATACAGTGTAGCTTTTTTGTTTGAAAAAACCTACACTGTATTCCCCGCTCCCATTTTCCCTATTTCTCTCTCCCTATTCCCCTTTCTCAGCCGTCTATTCCACCAATTTTTTGATATTTAAGGAGTAGAAAATGCTTCGCACAGCAGCAGCCCCACCTGCTTGAGTAAAGCTTTATTACCATCAGGGCATCCCGACTGAATCAAACATTTAGGACAGCCAGAACTGCAAGAACAACTGCGGGCTAACTCAGCAGCCGCATGAGCTAATTGAGGGAGAGAACGAAAAATAGCTTCCGAGGTTCCCGAACCCCCTTCTGCTAAATCGTAAAAGAGTCCTGCATAGTCATTTGCACCTCTCTTCTCTACCAGAAAATTCACATCATTAGGTGAAGCCAAAATAGTCAGAGGTAAAGCTGCTAAAATTTGATGGCCGAAACTGTGAATAGCCAACAAATTCGCGGGGTACTCCCACAACTGCTGATATCCGGGCTCCATCTGCTGTTGAGATTGAAGCAATTCCTGGCGAGTAGCTGTTACTACCTGTTGCAGATAACATTCAACCGGGGAATTAAAACTAATTTGCAGTACAGGAGTCGCAAATTTTATTTCGTAAGGTTGCTCAAAGTTTACCTCATTAAGAACCGATGTTAGCTCAGCAGAGCGAGTTCTCTTGCCACAAACAGGACAGGCAGTACATTTTGGTAAATGCTCTTTGTAATTGACACACTTTCTATTGAGACAAGTTAACTCGTAATTGCGAGTTAATAATTGATAACCAGTGACGAGTTGGCTAATTTCTCCCCAAACCAGTTCCAGAATAGCTTGAGCTGGAATTGCCTTACTATCCGTTGAATTGGTTTGAACATTTCCTTCAATTTCTGGAATGATCAACGGGATTTGTTGAGGCAAACTCAAATTCTGCTTGAGGCTGGTATCAGTGTAGCTAATCGCTACAGTAAACAGTCGAGTTTCAGGGGTGTTTTGCAAAATAGCTTTGCCATTCAAGAGCGAGCGGGAAGTATAAGTCACCAAACAGCCGTCTGAGTTTTGCGTGCGGTAAATAGCACCAGGAAATACCTCTCGATAAGCAATCTCCGCACTGAGGACTTCAATCTCTTCTTGAGTATCCGCATCCACCAGTTGTATCGTGCTAGCACCCGTTCCCCCTCGAAAGTTTACATCTTTATGGGGAAAGCCCTTGGCCCATAATTTATCCCGACTTTTGTGAAGAACACCTTGCTCAATTAAAGCCGTTGCAATTTGAGGAGCGCTCTTGCCAAAGTAGTGCTTGAGCTTACTGGCCCGAATGCCTGTTTCGACAGCCGCGCACATCAAATGTTTGGCAATATCTATGGGATAATTGGCATTAAAGCTCACCAATTCAGATTCGGCTGACACCAACAATTCAGGGCGCTCGGCAAAATAGTTATCCAAAGGTGATTGTGCAATAGGAATGAAGACAATTAAACCGGAGTTTGCGCGACCAGCCCTGCCAGCCCTCTGCCTAAAAGCTTGCAAGCTTCCCGGCCATCCCCTAATAATAGCAAAGTCAAGTTGAGGCAAATCAATTCCTGCTTCGAGAGCGCTAGTGCTGAGGATACACTTAACTGTTCCTGACTGCAAAGAGTTAATAATTTCCATGCGGCGCTCGCTTGTTAAACTGCCGTAGAAAATTGCTACTTGCGACTCAATTACCGAGTTAGTTTGAGTTACAGCTTCTTGCTTAAAAGTTGCCCACAAGTTCTTAATTGCTTGTCTGCCGTTACCGAAGCAAATTCCACTTTGCCCCTGCTGCAACAAAAACATAATGATGCGAGCAACATCGGAATTAGCATCATGAGTCGGTTTAGTAACAATTAATTGCCGTTCTGGGACAGCAGCTCCGCTAGAGTTAATCCAAACTAACCGCTCGGGTTTATTGATATTTCGCTTTCGACTTCTACCAGATAGTAACTTCGCTAATTTAACGGGATTGCCAACGGTAGCACTCAACATCAGGAATTGCAGTTTTTGAGAACAACCCCCGCGCTCGTCTACTGCCAATTTTAAGCGGCGAATTAAGCTAGCCATGTTAGCTCCGTAAACTCCGTTAAAAGTGTGAGCTTCATCTAGGACAATATAGCGGAGGCGACTTAAAAAGTGCTGCCAAGGCTGACTCCAGTGAACGCCTTTCAGCGCATAGTGAATTAACTCTGGTGTGGCGCTGATTATGCTAGGATTTGCAGCTAATAATTGTTCTCGGGTTTTGGGAGGAGTATCTCCAGTTAGAAGGGCAAGGCGCGGGCGCGCAGGCTCAGGAATCAGTTGGAGCAAATCGGCAAGTTTTTGACTTTGGTCGGCTGTTAAAGCTTTCAAGCCATAAATAGAGAGTGCCGTAAATTGATGTTGGAGAATGCCCTCTAAAATAGGCAAGTACGCACTTAAAGATTTGCCAGAAGCTGTTGCTGTGCTGAGGATGACATCTTTGCCCTGGCGCACGGCTTTGAGTGTTTTAATTTGGTGCGAATAAAGCCGTTGAATGCCTTGGCTGTGCAAAGCAGAAATTATTGAAGGCGGCAAGTCTTGAGGAATTTTGTAGAGCTTAGGAGTTGTAGCAGTCGCGATTGTCTGATAAATAACCTCTTCGCCTAAAAACTCACACAAATCGGCTGTTGCAGTTGGCTGCAAATGGCTTGCTTCTGGAAAGTTATTTGGGTGAAAATCATGTCTGGCTATTAGTTGGGAAAGAAGGTTGATATAATTGGGAGGCATTTGTCACTCTAAGAATGAATCTTTTCTCTTTTACTACCGATAGGTAGGAAAAAGAACGAGAGAGGAAATTAATAAAAAAACTGGGAGTCGGACTGAATTTGGTGGCAATTATGGGTTTGGGTTCAGGAACCAACAAAGCGGTAGACTTCCACCTCACTGCGCGATTACAACAAGCTAATTACACTTATCTGTCAGTAGTTGTTTTAAGCGTTCGGACACTGCACCAATCAACACCTTCTTGCGTCTAGCTGGAATCCAAACAAAATGGTATCTAATAAGCGTTACTGATGTAATCTTTAGTCTGTATTTATCTTGCATATTGATTGTCGTTAAGTCGTCAACATCTACAATAACCTCGTACAATAATTTAAGGAGGTGGTGCAATTTGCTTTTAAGCTTCAAATACAAACTTAGACCTAATCAGCAGCAATCCCAAAAACTAATCCAGTGGCTCGATATGTTGAGAGCGAATTACAATTGGTGCTTGCGTGACAGGATTGATGGTTGGCATCAGCAGTTTATTTGCGGTGATTATTGCGACTTGAGGACTCAGGTAGAAATAACGCCTTTGACTTGCGGTATTACTAAAGGAACCCAACTCGCCAACCCCTGGAAGGAGGGCGGCGGTAAAGCCCAAAAAGAAGGATATAAAGATACATCTCCTAAGCGGTCAGCATCATTAATGCAAGATGCAAATCTGCAAGAGTTAAAAGAGGCAAGACCTTGGTATCAAAGTATTGATATTGGAGTATTGCAGTCAATTCCAGCCAGAGTTAATGAATCCTTTAATAAGTTTTTTAAGGGCGCAGGGTTTCCGAAGTTTAAGCGCCGTCACGATTTCAAATCGTTTAGCTACAAACCAGGAAGAATCAAGATTAAAGGTAACAAAGTTTACCTCCCTAAAATTGGGTGGCTGCGTTTCTACAACTCTCGCGTTATCCCCGAAGGATTTGAGATTAAAACCGTAACCATCAGACAGAAAGTTGATGGATGGTATATCTCGGTCAGGATAGAAAACAAAGATATACCAGGCTTCCCAGTAATTCCAGATAGTGAAATCAAAACTATCACTGGCTGCGATATGGGGTTAGGTAAATTGGTTTATCTCTCTGATGGCAGCGCCATTGATAATCCGCGATTTGCTACCCACAAGAAAGCTAAGCGTTTGATGCGAATCAGACAGCGACGGGTTAGCCGTAAGCAAAAAGGTAGTAAGAATCGCAGTAAAGCTCAACTTAGAGTGAGCAAGCTGCACAATAAAATTCAACAGCGTCGCGAATCTTACCAGTGGGATGTAGCTAATCGGATTATTAAAAGATCCGATGCAGTTGTAGTTGAAGATTTACAGATACAAAACATGATGAAGCGGTGCAAACCTGTTAAATCTGAATCTGGTAGATTTCTCCCCAACGGTCAATCGGCTAAACGTGGTTTAAATAGTTCTATCGCTGATGCGAGTTGGTATGCGTTAACTCAAAAACTTGAATATTTGGCTGTGAAGTCAGGCAAGAAGCTGTACCGAGTTAACCCAAGGCATACCAGTCAAACTTGTAGCAAGTGTAAGCATATTGATAAAGATAGCCGCAATGGTGAAAAGTTTATCTGTACCAATTGTGGGCATATTGATGATGCAAATTTGCAAGCTGCAAGGAATGTGAAAGTTAAGGCGATAGAAACCTACAAGTTGAATATTGTCAAAAAGATTAAATCGAAAATGGTACGGCGGGACTCGTCGAAACCAGTACAGTTGAATCTCTTTGAGGTTGAATTGTACGAACGCTCGTCAGTTAACACGCTGCCTTTAAAAGGCAAACGGCGTGTGGGCGAGAACCCACAGGGCAAGCAATTGTCTCTTTGGGATATTTAGAGCGAAATCTCTAAAGAATCCCATCCCCTTTAGCGGTGGGAGTGTCAACTTACAGATTATCCACTACCTCCTGTTGAGCAAATCTTGGGCTTTCTCGTTTGGATGATGCAGGAAAGATGAGCTGTTATTAAACAAAAATAGCGACCTAGTGCGATAAATAAACTCAAAAACTTCTTTGATAAATTAATGAGAAAAACAACTTCTTTATCACTACAGTTAATTAAGACTTACGCATAAAGTCTATCTGTAGGGTACGCCGCACACCTTATTGCTACCAATAGTGTTGCAAAGCAGTTTTTGCCTCCAAGATTGTTAATGAAAGACTGCCGAATTAACTCGGCAGCGCTTTCCTGTTATTTAAGGTGAGTGAGTTGAGTGATGCTGAGCAAAGCAGGCAACATCGAGTCAGGCTTATCTCCTGTTTTGAGAGCGATTTCTAAATCAAACAAAATGGAGAGCGATCGACTTAAGAAGTTCGCAGATACTTCCTTAACCTCCTGCTTAAGGAAATACAGCCGTTTGGGGTTACTAATTCCGCACATACTAGCAATTTCGCTATCAGAACGTTGTTGGTCGGAATTGAGAGTAGCTTTTACCCACAACCAAGTTTTAAACTGAGTTTGAAGAGTCGCGATAATTGCTAAAGGAAACTCGGCCCGAGATAGCAATTCATCAAGCACCTTAATTACCGCCACTGCTTGACCTTTTAAAAGAGCTTCGGCAAGTTGGAAACAGTTGGCTGTGGTAGCTGGAACGAGGATTTTAGCAGCTTCTTTCGTAATGCGAGCGCCTGCTGCATAAATGGCTAATTTCTCTAGTTCACTGACTCTTCTAGCAGAATCGTTGCCAATTGCTACTGCTAGATAGCTGACAGCATCTCTGGCAATTGAGAGATTCTTTTGTTTAGCAGTAGTAGCGATCGCACTTTCAATCAAATCAGTACGCCAAGGGGGAATGAGAGTAAACTCCTTAAGTTTACCAAACACCAATAAATGCTTGACTACCTTGAGCCGTTTGTCGATAACAGCAGCAGTGAAGACTAAGTGCGTTGTAACAGGTAATTGGGGCAAAATTTGCAGCAATTCTAGCCCCATTTCTCCAAATTGCTTGAAATCGCAATTTTCAACGACAATAAGTTTGTTTCCACCGCCGAAAGGAACTGAAGCAGCAGCAGAGAGGGCTGCATCCAGGGAAGAAGCATCGAAGCGGTGGATGTTGAAATCTCGCCATAGAGGATGAGTTTGAGTCTTAAAATTTTCAACTTCTCGTTCAATTGCGTAGGTATCATTCCCAATTAGGATGCTAATCATGCTGCTAATTCCTCCTGTTGTTTGACAGTTACAGTAACAGAGCGGCCTAAAGCTTTAGTAACGATCCGCTGCACGGATTCAAGGTGACTCTGAAACTTGTTCGCGTATTTTCTTTCTACTGCTAACACACATGAATCAGCCGAAAGTTCGGCAATTTGAGCGCGGTTTAAGAGGCTACGATTGCCTGGTTTCGCTGCTGCTACTACTTGCGCCCAAGTTGTCTCAAAGTCAGGAGAATCTGCCTCTATTTTTTGAGGGGTTTTATCAAAATTGTCAGGCTGATTAGATGGGAAAGTTGCCGGCAATCGCGTTTCGGGGGCAGCGGGTTTGCTTGACAGCATCAAGTTCAGCAGACAGACTTCTAACCAAGTAGCAGCATTGGTGCTAGTTCTCAATTGAAATTCTGATTTTTGCAATTGTGTACAAGCCGCATCAATTGTTTCAAAATCGAGATGAAGAGCGAGCGAGCGCAGTTGTGAGTAGCCTACTGGCCCTGCAATTAAATTCTGGCAGTGGCGCGTTGATTTGACAATGAGCAAATCTCTCATTGCTGCTAGCAAGCTGCTGAGAATAAGTTTAGGGGTTTTGCCGCTGTCAATGATCGTTCTCGAAGATTGCAGTACGCTTAAGGTATCGCCAGAATGAATGGCTTTGAGAAGGGCGATCGAGTCTTGCTCGCTGATGCTGCCAGATACTTCTGCAACTTGAGTTAGGGTAATCTCTGAGTTTAGCAGTGAAAGCTGAGAGAGTAATTGCAAGGCATCTCTTAACCCTCCGTCGCAGGTGCGAGCGATCACCCGCATGGCCTCACTTGCGATCTCAATAGATTCAGTGGAGCTAATTTTGTGCAATTGTCCGACAATAGCATCAACTGACAAGGCTCGGAAGTTAAAAGTTTGGCAGCGGGAGATAATTGTCGGCAACACTTTATGTGCTTCAGTCGTACAGAGAATAAATACCACATGAGCCGGAGGTTCTTCAAGGCATTTGAGGAGAGCATTTTGAGCGCTGGTACTGAGTTGGTGGCACTCGTCTAAAATCCAGATGCGGTAGCGGCTCAGCGCTGGAGCAAAGTTGCTGTGTTGTATTAATTCTCTGGCATCATCCACGCCATTGTGAGAGGCAGCATCGATTTCAGTTACGTCTAAGCTTGAACAGGAGTCAATGGTTTTGCAGCTTGAACATTCTCCGCAAGGAGTGGCGGTTGGCTTTTTGCTATTCAAACAATTGAGGGATTTAGCAAGAATGCGAGCGGTTGAAGTTTTGCCTGTTCCTCTGGGGCCAGTAAATAGGTAAGCTTGAGCAATTTTGTCGGAGGTGATGGCATTGGTCAAGGTTGTTTTGATGGTGTCTTGACCCACTAATTCTTGTAGGTTTTTGGGGCGGTATTTGAGGTGCAGTGGTTGGTACATTTTGAGTCGTTAGAATACTTCTGGTAACTATTCCCCGATAGGGGAGCCGTGAGCCGTGCCTGAAGTTAAACTCATATGACTTACGCATAAGCTCTATCTGTAGTATAAAAATTGTGCATTTTACCGCTACCAATAGTGTTACCAAGTATTTTTTGCGTAAGTCCTGGCTCAGTTGTTGGCGTTGGCGCGCCGAACACACTACCGCAAGAAAAAATTGCTAAACCATCTGCTGCTGAGATACAGCAAAAAAGCACGGCATGAAGGAAAAATCGAAAGCAAAAGGTTTGAGCGAGTGGAAACTGATTCCAGATCCCAATACTGGGGCAATTTACACCCCGCTTACTTGCGATGTAGGGAGTTTTAAAGATGCCAATTGTCGGCTGTCGCGAGCTTATTTAAACCAATGGAGAGAGACATTAAAACTCACTAATTTACCAGCAAAATCGTTGCTTAGCTAAAAAAAAAGTAGTAAAATATATGTGGTGTTTGTAGACAATTTACTGTGGTATGGGCAAAAACCACTTAAACCCTCCTAATTTATAAGTAGTTGGACAGAAATATTTACCCAGATATAATTTTGTAAGGCTCACAGGAAGAAAATTTTAGATTTTATTTTGTGTAATTAATTCTGTCCAACTACTTACAGCAATAGGCTCCGAATTTTTGCAGGAGAGGGCATCAAATATAGATGCCACTCCCACATGCACGACTATTCTTGCGGAGCGACAATATATTCGCACTCTAAAGCCTCTGTACCCGACGCAGGCGTTCCAAACGGTGCAATCAGTAGGGGAGCGGTAGGAGTTGCCATTAACACCCGCAAATCAGAGCTGGAAATTGCTTTGGCTGTATCAATCAAATAGCGGATGTCACACTTGAGACAAAACTCACAACCCCATAGCTTGGCATCAACTGTCTCAGTTCCTGAACTGAGAGTATTGTTGAGTGATGCTCGCACTTGTTGGGCATCTAAATCGAATTCTAAAATAGCTGTTAGGTGAGACTTGTCGCTGTGAGAAGCTAACCTCTCTAAGGCTTTTAAAAAGCTCAGCCTCTCAACCACCACTTGATGGCTAAATTGATGCCGATAGGGAGCGATAATTTGGTCACAAATTGGATATTGCCCTTCTAGCAACTTCGTTGTCAACCGCCAATTATTCCACTCGAATGCGACAAAATTACTAGGTTCCTCTGGCAAACCTTCATAGTAAATCGTAACTTTGTCAGCAGAATTCAAAGAACGCTCCAATAACCGGAGTACCTTAGCAGGGACAGTAAAATTAACTACTTGACGGCTCAAAAGATAGGAATTGCCGCTTTCGTTCAATCCTAAAACCATTGCTATCCGATGCCCATCTGTCGTCCAAACTCTCAGTTGATCGAGTCCTCTGTCTGCGTCGTGACTGAGTTGAAAATTCCCTCCTGTTAAAATGCGTTTGTTTTCCTCAGAACTTACAGCAAATAAGCTAGCTTTTAGGACAGAAATTAACACGCTAGCAGGAAGCGTTACAAGTTTCTGTTGAACGCTGGGGATAGCCGGAAATTCGTCCGCAGCTAGCCCGCGAATGGCGTGCTTGCTTCTTGACGCACTCAGAGTGGCACTGACTGATGGAACGTGGCTTCCTTTAATAATTTCAGAAGAACTCTTTAAGGTAAGGCTGCCGTTAGGAAATTTTCCCAGAATGTCAGCAAGTATGGGTGCGGGGAGGGTAAGCTTTCCAGATTGATTGACATTCGCACCAAAGCTCACTTGCATTCCAAATTCTAAGTTGTAGGCAGTTAGATGCAAATGTTGAGTTTCTGCATCAGCTTCAATCAAAATATTGGACAAAATGGGATGGCTGCTATTGCTGGGAATGATGCCTTTCAGGGCTTGTATATAATCGTTGAATTCTCTTGAATTGCAGGCAACTTCAATAGCTGATGGGAGAGTAGAAGGGGAAGGCAATATTGCCTCATTTGACAATGTTTCTAGAGAAGGAGCATCGACGGCTGGAAGTGCTGCAAAATTTGTGCAAGTTTGCGAGGCTTCTACTTTTTGTGGAGAGATTGTTAAGGGTTCGCAAACCGAGTCAGTTTCAGTTGTTGCTTTGACTGATTTCTTCACAGTTTTGGCAGAATTATGTGCTGTGGCACTCGAGCGTTTTTTCTTAACTGTTCTCTCCAAATTTTCCTCTTTAGGGGGTGTTCCTGTTAGTCGAGATTTTGCCATAATTAGTCTGGTGTCAGGGGTGCGATTGGCCGCTGCGGTAGCAGCACTTATTCAGGTTGTTGAGAAAGAGGAGTGGGAAGGGGAAGGAGAAGGAGAAAGAGAAGGAAAAGGAGAAAGAGAAGGAACCCACGCTTAAAAACATAGGATTGAAGGGTAGACATTTTGTATCTAACTCGGTGGGTATCGATACAATTATTGATTTTTTGAGCGTTGCTATCAACCCACAACTAAAGTTTTTTTCTCCATCTTTATCTTCTCTTTCCCCTTGCCCTTTCGTTTCCTTGTTCGCCTTATTTTATAAATAGGACTTACGCACAGACTCTACTTTAGGAATTACGCAACTGGCATAGTCCAATCGATTTGTAGGGTGCGTCAGACTTTCGTTATAAGGCGATTATCGAGGGTTTGGGATAGTAGCGCACCTTACTAATTGTGCCAGTTGCGCCCAGGACTGTACTTGTAGGTGCTGATGGCACACGTTACTACTACAGATAGTGTAAAAATTGATTTATGCAGCCTAAGTCCCGATGGAGAAGCTTTTTGAAAGTTGAGTGTTACTGACTGTTTTCTACAAACGTATGTGCCTCTTGGTTGAAGACTTTACCTCTTGGTTGAGAAGTTTACATTGTACTTGAGAATTTTATTGTTTGAGTACGAGTCATTGGGGGCAACAAATAATATCCGATATCGGCAGCGGCTTGCACCGACATAATAAAGTCGATGGTACTCTTTAAGTTTCTGTTGACTGCTCAAATCTTGACCGATTAACAATCTGCTGAAAAGGTCGCTTCCGTCAATGCCAACTTCATCAAAAGTGCTGCCTTGCGAATTGTGAATAGTCAGAGCAAAGCAATTGTTAATTTCAGCAAACAAGTCATCTTTGAACCAGTAATATTTCCTCCAAAGAAATCCATTGCGTTTAGCACTCTTTAGCTTTTCTTTAAGTTCAGCCTGGTAGCGCTTATTTTCAGACTCGTGCAGGACAAAGATTTGCCGAAATAAACCGTCATCAGTCACAATTTTTAGCAGCCAAACTCGATAGCCTCCGTGCTGGTTAATCTCAACTTCCTTGACGGTAAATTCCGTTGAAGTCGGTAAAATTACGGTTTTGCCGTCAGGTGCCATGACGGGTTTTTTGGTAATTAGCCTTTCTCCCGGTACAAATTGGGGTGCAGCTTGACCGTAGACTTGTTCTCTGATAAGCTGATTGTAGTATCTGACTCGTTTGTTAGTCCAGCACAGAATTCTGAAACGATCGGGATTTTGACTAAATTCTAGATCGATCGTTTTGACGGCATATTGTAGCAGCGTTTCTGATTTAACTTTGAATGCACCGTTTGACTTGTCTCCTTTTTTGTATTTAGAGTGTGGCAAAAATATGTCTGCTTTGCTATTGACAAAAGAGCGGCATTCTGTTATGAAATCGAGCACAGGGCTTTCCCCTGCTTGCCTGACAACTTTGGTCAGTACAGCTTTATTGGTAATGCTGAAAGCAGGCGACTTTTTGTCTCCTACAGGATTGAGTTGAGCGGGGTCGCCCATTAAAATTAGCTTGCGGTGATTGAAGAATGTGCGTTCAAAATTGCGTTCTATCCATTTCCACAATTCGCTTCCAACCATCGAACATTCGTCGAGGAAGATGATATCGTAGAGGTGAAGGCTGCTGGAACTTGTCTGTGACAAGGCTTTTTCTTGTTCTTTTCTGACCATGCCTAATCCTAAAAGTTGGTGTATTGTCATAAAATCAACTCCGAAAATGCCTTGAGACGCTGCCATTTTTCTGAGGATGCCGACTGCTTTGTTAGTAGGTGCTGTGAGGGCAATGCGTTTGCTTTGACTCAAAAGTTCTTGGATAATTTGAAAAACAATTGTGGATTTTCCAGTTCCTGCATAGCCGCACAGCAAGAAGAATGACTCGGTAGTGGTTAGAAAGGTTCTCAATTTGTCGAGGGCTTGCTGCTGTTGCGGTTTGAGCGTGAAGGGAAATTGTGTAAGTTTTTGGGGTTGTTCGAGTAAGGTTTGAATCATTAGTTAGCGTCCGTTACTAATTTTATCAACCTCTGATTAAGCGTTAGCTTGACGGGGAAGTCTTTCAAGAGTAGGTTTTTTAGATTCCGGGCAAGGAAGATTCCTAAGTCTTGTTAATAAAACTTTTAAGACAAATAGGAAATTTTTCTGTTTTTTGTCCCAGCAAAAAAGCACCGTTTACACCCTACGGAGTGCTCGCTACTTCCCACTCATCTCCTAAATGGCATCCTTTCTAAATCAAGTTTAACAACTTTTTCCAGAGCTTCAAGACGCTTATTTAATGTTTTATGTCGGGGACATTCTACAGCATACTCATATTTAGAACCTGTATGTTGCAGTTCATAAATTTGGCACTCAATTAAGTTGCTCAAGTTGCCGACTAGCTTTTTGACAGGTATTAGCCACGCTTTAGCTAGTGCTTTAGTACGAAACCCAATCCAAGCTGTAAAGTAGGAGCCGTCTTCGCTAATTTGATAAGCCACATTGGGCGATAATTTAACAATAGGTTTGATGCGGGCAATACCCAAACCTTTGAGTTCTCTCAAGCTGTAACTTAGGAGTTCTCCGCTGTTCCACTGGATGTGAAATGGACGTGGCTCTTCAACGTTCAAGTGTTGGACTCTCCCCATTCGTTGAAATCCTTCTCGGTGCTGTAAAATGCAATCTCCCTCTCTAAATCCGTAGAAGCCTTGTTTCTTTGTTAGGTTTTCTAACTGCTGCTTCCAGGCTTCTTCCCAAGCTATGTCAAAGTCCAAAAGTTGGTAATTTTCTTCGTTCAATTGTCGAGCCAGTTTTTCTTTTAACTGCTGTTTGTGGATTGGCATAGCGAATTCTAAAAAGTTGTCTGGTACTTCGAGAGCTAAATGCGTTTTAGCTCTGATTCTGATATCGGTAACAGATAAATAGCTGGCGGCTTTTAATTGTTGGGGTGTCGGGATATCTATGGTACAAATTGTCGGGTAGCCGGGAAACAGGTTGATGGGAAAGTGATACAATTGGTCGAGAGCCGAGATGAGAATGTGGTGTTCGGTCAGGGATTCTACTTTGAAAGGAGTTGCATTGCTGAATTGTACCTGGTCGGAATTAGCCAGTACGATGGTTGTGCAAGTTGGAAGTTCTCCAGCAGTCTTTTTAGGGATAAACTGAGGAACGAGGGAGATTGTGAGGGCGCGGATTTCGTCGAGGTTATAAGTCCAAGAAAATGAATCTTCGCCGGGACTTGCGTCCCAAGTAATTGTCACAGGTTTTTCAGTTTTGTTGAGAGAAGTAACAATACCGTATTGGTTGCCTGTTTTTACGATATCGTTTAATTTGAAGGGATGTTCTTCAGCAGGTGCATCCGCGAGAAAAGGAAAAATTACTGCAATCACTTCTTTAATTTGAGGGGAGTGCTGGCTTACTGATTCAGGAAAGGTTTTGTGGGGGTTGATATTAGAGTTGTTAGCATTCATAACCGTAAGAAGTGGTGAGCTCTTAACTTCTCCCGCTAGGGGGTAGCTTTTAACTTAGAGCGTTTCTCAAGCAATGGTTCTTGCTTCTTGCATTGCCGGAAATGACTTAGCTGTTGTTAGAGGGGGGACTCTGTTGCAATCGCCAACTATACTGGTATCAGCCAGCCCTAGGAGCGTACAGCTATCAACTTTAGGATTATTACTCATATAATTAGAGAAATCGATACAAAATGCGATGGCTCCTTTGCGTCAATTAAAACTCTAATAACAAGCTCTAGTTAGTAGAGTTTAACAAACCCGGTTTTGAGCATCTATCACTCCAGTTAACAGCCCCCAGTAGATAAAAAATTACCCCAGCTATCAGTAGGAGCTGTAGCTGGGGTAATTCGCCCGAAAGCGGATATATTAATCTAACACAGCTATATCGATTAATTCGATTTCACATAGAGCTGCGTCGTTATTCTTTAGGCAAAGTAGGCTTGGGTGGGATGTCAAAAACAATCACAAATGTGAATTCTTTGACAAACCGCTGCAAAACCCGAAAATGATCGTCTGCATCCCTCCTCCTGCGAAATCGCGCCACAACAATACGCTGACAATTAGGAAGCAGCTTAATGATGCACCACGGATGCAATCTCTCAAAATAAGTCATTTTAACCTCACCAGCGACAGTAATAGGTTGCGTTCTTTTTTCCTTGCTTGCCATTACGCTAGTTGAGAGAATATTCTTCAAGACAGGTCACGCTGACCTTGACAATTAATTAGGTTTGTGCTTTAAACTGCTCAAATTCTCTTCTAACGCACCTTCTTATCTTCGGAATGCGGACACAGCAAGTTCGCCAGTACGTCGGGAATCTCCTCAAAGTGTTCCAGCAGAAAATCCATTACTGCCAAATGGCGCAAATCAACAGCAGTAGGAAATCTTCGATTTTTCCCCCGCTTAAACCAACCCTGTACTGTCGAATCAGAGCGGGAACAAATGGAGGCAATTTGCTCGTAACTTACCCCCCACTTGACATAAAACTGTTTCGGCGTCATTCCCAATTGGCATTGGCTGTAAACTGCAATCAAATTGCGTTCTCTATCTGTCAAAGTAGGCGGCTTTTTCATCCTCATACCTCTCTAAATCTTCTTCCCACGCCGTGTCAAATTGACACCAAGCTGTACTCTTGGAATTAGGAGCCAGCCAAATTACGTAGCACCACATCCAGCAGCAACGGCGCGGTTCGTAGTTGTAAAAATTGCCAATAACTATTCCCCAGTCACCTTCTTCACCAACATCTGCCCAGCGCACCATCTCGCCACACTCAAAGCGCGGGAGATGAATTTTGGCAAAACTTGCAGGCAACTCAATTGAAGGTGGTATATCATTCAAATGTTTTAGTGGCAGGGCCGAAATCAAATCTCGCTTTCCTTTTGAGATTGACATGAGTTTTTAACTGTGCATCGACTGCAACAGATTTGTTTTGATAGGTTTTTATGCCAATTTCTTGATCAAGAAATTGCAGCGCGATATTTCCTTAAATCAATCAATTGGAATCTATATTTGACCGACTATTTTCCAATTTTAACTCTGGCTAGGTTATCAATTTTTTGAAATCCCGCCCAATCGCGTTGATATCAAATCCGGTTGCAGCAGACTTGTATAGTAAAGGTGTAGTTGCTTTCGTCAGTGAGGTGCGATGATCGACAAACGTCTCCAAATCGAACCACACCCGGAAGTAGAAGAACTATTGGAGAATATTGAGGACTTGTTCTTCAGAATATAACCAGCCAGCAAAAAAGGTTGCAGGTAGAATCAAACAATAGTATAATTAGATTAGTTACTAATAATTTTCTTGGTGGCGCGGTGTTATGAACGCCCAAAAACCTGTTACCTTCAGAGACCTCATCGACGCGATCGCTACCTTGCCGGTTATCAACTTTCCCGAGAATTCGAGTCAGTTGAATAGCAATAAGCGGGAAGTGAGTTGCAACAAGCGCCTCCGATTGTCCAGAAAGCGATTGAGCCGGATTTGGTTGGGCATCAAAGAATAGAAGCCAGTTAGCCTACTTGACGTAAACTCCCTTTCGTCCAATAATGAAGGAATTTACTCTAAGAGGCTGCGCCGTGAAGGTTCTTGGGAATGGGCGCGCTAAGATTTTGACGCCCGCAGAAATTGACCGACTGTTTGACCGGGGTTTTATGACAGCAAGGGACAGGCTTTTGTTTGCTGTAACTTTTTACTGCGCCTGCCGCATTTCAAAGGCGTTAGCTTTAACAACTCACGACATTGTTGGGGGGTCAGTCACGTTGCGAAAAGCGACGACAAAGGGGAAATCAGCAACGCGAACGCTGCCGCTCCATCCTATGCTGGCTAAGTATTTAAAGGCTTACAATCCAGATGTGGGTTTTTTGTTTCCGGGGCGAGACAATACGAAGCCTTTGACTCGCGCCGCATCGGATGTGATTTTTAAAGAAGCTTGCAAGCGGGTAAGAATTAAGGGGGCTTCAACACATTCGATGCGGCGGACGGCGCTGACTAATTTGAGCAATGCGGGGGTGCCGCTGCGGGTGATTATGGAGATTTCGGGACACAAAAATTTGTCGAGTCTCCAGCGCTATTTGGAGGTACAGCCGGAACAGCTTGTCAAGGCGATTGGACTTTTGAAGTAAGGCGACAGAGCTCAATATTTTCCTGTCCTTTAATATTACGGCAGTTTATAGATATTCCGAAACCGACAGCATTCAGCATCAAACAGCAACTTAACCGTTCCCGTTCCGCTATTGCGCCCTTTCAATCCAATAATTTCAGCGATTCCCCCATCAGGAGAATCAGGATTGTAATAATCGTCCCTGTAAACTCCAAGCACAACATCCGCATCCTGTTCAATTCCACCAGAGCCACGCAAATCCGATAAACTTGGACGCTTGTTCGTGCGAGTCTCTACCCCCCGATTGAGCTGAGAAAGCAGCACAACCGGCGCGTCAACCTCGCGAGCCAAAATCTTCATCTGCCGCGTAATTTCGCTAATTTTATTGACAACATTTTCATCCGCCGAATTCACCATCAATTGCAAGTAATCAACAATTACCAAACCCAATGGGCCGCGCTCACAAACAAACTCCCTAACTCTGGAACGAATCTCCAAGGGAGACGGTTCCAAACTTTCGTCTATCCAAAAATCAGCATCGCTAACTTTCCCCAAAGCCGAAGCTAGCACTTCGTACTTACCAGCTAGGTTAACTTTCCTGATATCTTTCACCGACACCCCACTCTCAAGTGCCATTAGTCGCGCTGCCAAGTCCCGACCTGGCATTTCCATCGAAAACATCAAAACTCGACCGTTCGTGGGGAGGGAAGCAATGTTGTACCCAAGCGCGCAAGCCAAAGCTGTTTTGCCGCTGCCGGGGCGACCTCCTATGACAATCAATTCGCCTCGGTAAAATCCCCCTCCCAATAGGTCGTCGAGGTCGTAAAACCCCGTGCTGATTCCAGGACAGTAGTTAGCAGTCTCCAAGCGCTGTTCCTCAATTTCATCTAGATATCGCCAAAGTTCGTGGCAGTATTCCGAAAGAGGCCGAATAGCTTTCTGTCGCTCTTCTTTGTACTTATTGAGGACAAAAATCTTTTGCTCGGCTTCATTTAGTATGGCATCCAATTCGGTGGAAGTTTCGTAGCCAAGCTGCACCAGGTCATTACCAATTTTGATGAGTTCGCGCCGGACAAACTTGTCCACGACTAGCAAGGCATATTGGTCGATGTTGACGGCTGAAACAGTTCGGTCTACCAGCATTACCAGTTTAGTTTGACCTCCTACTACTTCCAGCAGGTTGTGGTCGTCGAGGAAAGTGGTGACGTTCATCAAGTCTGTGGGCTGCTCTTTAGAGTGCAGCGCTAAAGCGGCCCGATAAATGTGTTGGTGGACTGTAATTGCTAACGCTTCGGGACGCAGAATATTTGCGACTCGGTTAATGGCGATTGGGTCGATCAAAATTCCGCCTAAAATTGCTTCCTCTGCATCAATATTAGTCGGCATAATTTTGTCAACAAAACTGACTCCCATATCTGGTACTCTCCTTTGAGATTGTTGTTACTTGAACTGTGTTGTTAGTTAGTTGCCTACAGAATTGGAAACTGTCTACAGGAATTGAATAATCAGTGTTTTCACAGCTAGGTCTCATAGCTAAGTAGTAGACAATTTGTTCAAAATTTGTTTGAGTTGCTGAGGAAATCGATGCATCCACTGCAAGTAAATTTGCTGCTGAATACCTAGCGCGGCAAAAGCTTCTTTGCCTAGTTGCTGGAACTGTTCGCATAACGTTCGATGAGTTTCTAATGGCATATAATGAGGGTCAACATAATCCTCAGTTATTCTTGTTGTCTGTGCAGAAGGAGAATTTTTTGGAGTTGGAGAAGAGCCTGTTGAAGCTGGAGACGAAACAACATTTGTTGGGTTCGAGTTTTGAAAACCGTTAGTTTTCTCCCACCAGCGACCGCGCAAACAATCAACGACCCACCCTGAAGGGTTGGATATTTGCTTTGTTTGGCTTCGGACTTGCAGCAAGTTTATGGCGGCGTGGATTTCGTTTAAGCTGTGCTGGAGGACACAAATTTTTAATTCAGAATTCATGCCTCCTGTGGCTCGCGTAACGGCTTCGACAATTTCAGTTGCATCGGGATTGGCAATTGCAACCGCTTCGATAATTTCAGTTGTCTCGGAATTGGCAATTGCAACCGCTTCGACAATTTCAGTTGCATCGGAATTGGCAATTGGAACAGCTTCGACAATTTCATTCGCATCGGGGTTGGCAATTACAACCGCTTCGATAATCTCAGTTGCATCAGGATTAGTAATTGGAACGGCTTTGACAATCTCAGTTGTCTCGGAATTGGCAATTGGAACAGCTTTGAGAATCTCAGTCGCATCAGGATTAGTAATTGGAACGGCTTTGACAGTTTCAGTCGCATCGGGGTTGGCAATTGCAACCGCTTCGACAATTTCAGGAACTTGGGGAGTAACGGGCGAAGATATTTCAGGACTTAACGGAACAGCTTTATTGGTAGGTATTGGTGATTTGGCGGCAGAGATTGTTGGATTGTCGAGGCTGTTGAGTTCTGTCAGCAGTTTTTGCGGGGGTTTAGAGGTCAAACCTCTTTGTTCTGGAGTGCAAGGCATTGCCACATCGACTGCCTGACTGTTATCTGAATTAATTCTCAGACATTCAGCGGTTGGGGGGGAACATTTATTTTCACTAAAGGTTTTTAGTTCTTGTTCTGAATTTTTATTTAATTCAGTGCTTTTAGATTTGATCTCAGTTACAAGCTGTGGTTTTTTATCTGGTGATGTTAAATTTTCTTCCTCTTTAGAAAAATTAAAAAAAACAGCAGCAACATTTTCAGTGCTTTGCTGTCCTTTTTTATCCTCTGTAAAGAGTACGGCACCATCAGGGTTTGAACCCCCTGTTTGCTCAATTTTTGGCTGGTTCAGTCGATTTTTTGACTGCTTGCTCAGTTTTTGGAATTTTGAATTGGTGTGAGTGAAGGGGCGAACGTCGCCCAGGTGCTGCACTGCTATGCGGAAAATGCCACGCCCGTAGTTTTTGAGAATTTTGACCAAGCCGAGTTTTTCGAGCTGTCTGAGGGCTGCCCGCCTGGTGTTAGGGCTATAGGGCTTGCCGTTTCGGACTCTTGTGGCTCGTTTTTCGCCCAAGGGGATGCAATTGATGTCGATTTCCTCTGGTTTGCCGCCGATGCAGGTTCTGTACAGGTAGAGGGCGAGTTTGAGGGCGCTGGGGGTAGCGCCTTCTAGTATGTCGGCTAGGGCTTCGTAAATTGCGGCGTGTCGGGCGAATGGCGGTTTGTGCCAGGTAGTTGTATCTGCAACCATTTTTTGTTCCGGGGTAAAAATGAGCGTAAATGTCCCTTCATGCGACTGTGACAGCCGCAAGGTTTGCCAGAGCGGTTGTTGTGAATTTGACCGCGGGCTATTGAGCGCGAATGCAGCGCTCGCTGCACTCAACAGGATTTCGGGTTGGCTTCAACAACCAGGTGTGGTAGTAGTTCCGCCGGAACTCGATTCATAGCGCCGTCGCTTGAACTATCGGCAAACTTTAGCGAAGCGGTTTTAAGGTCTTGTACTTTTGCGATCGCTTTTTTGTAGCGATGCAGTTGTCCTAAATCCAGCAGTGTTGAGACTGACCGCCCCGCTAAAAGATGAGAAAGGGTGCGCGACTATTTTTTCAATCCTGCCAGACCAGCCGATACGGGATTTGGTGGCGAATCAGTCTAATAAGACTGATCAGAGTTGTTCTAAAAGCTGAAAACTTTACGTGGTAAGAGTTTCAAAAATGACTTGTCGCGGCATTCTAGAGGTTTTGTCGCGGCATTCTAGAGGTTTTGTCGCGGCATTCTAGAGGTTTTGTTCTAACGCTCAAACTTGTATGGGGTATGGACTTGAGAGCGATTTTAAATACCTATTTTTTTTAGAACAAGTTTCAGAACAGTCGGAGCATCTTTTGCCGAAAAAAAAACCAGCCGGGAAAGGTGGGTTTGTAGGGTCGCTTTGGTGAGAGTTATGTCCTGGACACACGGGTGGTCATCACCTAGCCCTGTCTGGCGTGTTAAATCAGAACCGGAGAAAAAGGATAAAACCGCTATTTCACGTTCGGGTTTTTGAGACTTCGATCAAAAAAAATTGTTTTTCGGAACTTGGACTCACAATCAAAACGCTGAAACTTAGTAACCTCGTTCCTCACGCCAGACAGGGCTAGTGGTCATCACCTGAGTTTGATGGACGAGAATACAGAGGCTACAGCCCTTGAACCGGGGAAAAAACTAAGGTGATGGCGATGTTAGTCAAGCTCTGCTTGCTGTCGCTGTTTGAGCGTAGAATCCCCGTCTCTTGACTAGCGGGGAGTATGTCAAATTAGGACTAAGGCTAAGCATCATCAGGATAGAGGCTCTTCAGGGGGGGTTGCCCCTACTTTCACACCGTATATTGAGGCTGTGCGTAAGTCCTAAATATGTCAATCTGAAATGCTTAACAGATGCCAGATTTGGGATTCTAGTTCTGGTGCAGGGATTCGCTCCCCACGTTCCAACATAGATACATAACGCTGCGACACCCCTAGCCAGCCAGCCAATTGTGCTTGAGTCCAACCTTTGGCTGTTCTTGCTTCTTTTATCTCATTGCTTGTCAGTTTAGGTTTGGGAGCTTCTTTCAGGCGGGGTTGAACCTGTTTGAGTTCAGCTTTGCTTGCCAGGAGTTGGGGGATAGGTGCTGGCGGATGGATGGTAATTTTGGCTGCCAATAGCGTGTCAAAGTATCCTCGTTTTTTTCGATCCTTGCTACCGGGTCTCAGCCATTCTGGGTAGGTCTCTTGGTCAAACTCGATTTGAAACGCTCGCTGGAGTTTCAACAGCACTTCCAGGGTGTGATTCCAGCTATTCATCAGCGTGTAAGCTTTTCTACGGTCAGACCGGGCTATATCGATTACCGTTTGGGATAGGAGCGCTTTTAGAAGGGTTTCCACTTTGTAACTGCCACTGGTGTGAAATCGGCTTTCCATCGTCAGATGAAGTGCTAAGCGCAAAGCCAGTTCATCATGGTAGGCATCGATTTTGAGAATCTCCTGGGCTAAATAGCCAAACTGATACAAGGCTTCTTTGGCGAAGTAACCTGCTTTGTTCAAGAAGGCATGAGTCCAGAGCCCCGGTTGGACTGTGATGTAGACTTCATCAGGCTGCTCTATTTTGCCCTCCAGATTCTGCTGACCTGTTAACTGAATTTGAATATTCCACATTCGCGAGGTGTCAACGCTGGCTCTAATTCCACCTTTTTTGTGTTTGCCTTCAACCCATGTGGCTTTGATTGCTAGGCAACCTAGAGCATATGCAGTTTTAGCTAGTTCATTCAGTTTTTTAGACGCGGGCAAGTCTGTGCGTTTGTCCCAGCCCATTTCCTTGATTAAGTCACTGCCTTCGAGAGTGAATAAGCTTTCCCACGGCTCTTCTTGTCTCATAATGTGAGCAGCAAAAATCAGGTGCAACTTGGCAGCGGTCAGCCCAAACTTGTCAATAATTTGCATGGCCTCTTCTAAAGGCAGCAGTGTGATGTCGCCGGGGTTGGCGATGTAGTGCTCGATGATGTTGTTGGGGTTGCCCTTGGCTCGGTGTTGGAAGTAGCCGACACCTGAAGGGTATTGCTGCCACAAGTCTGTTCTCAGTTGTGCGTGGAGGCTGGATACCATAGGAGGGGGTGTCGCAACAGGGGCGATCGGTCTACTCTGGTACAGACGAGGTTCTGTGATGGGTTTGTCTGGGGTATCTCTAACTTTAGCCAGATTTTCTGAGCTGGTGCTGTCACTCATAGTTTAGTCAATAGTTAGAACCTAGTATTTTACTTAGTGAGTTTTTAATAAATTCGAGAATTTTAAGTCGGCATAATGTCGTCAAGTTGCAATTGTAAATTGGGAAATAGGTAAGAATAAATCGGCTCTCCCAAGCGATATTGTTGCTGCTGGTAAACTCCATCAACCAACTGGCAGACGGTGAAAGTAGGTTGCTTGGGAGAGCCGATAAATTGCAAACCCCCCAAGCCTCGAAAGTCCACAATCCAATATTCTGCAATCTTCAAAAAAGCGTATTCTTCCACTTTTCTTGCATAATCATCTTGCCAATTAGTGCTGACCACTTCGGCAACAAGCTTAATTGTACTATCTTTACAAATCACTGGTTCTTTTTGCCAAAGGGGTTCACTACTAAGTTCTGCTTTATCTAAAACAACTACATCAGGACGCAGCGCTGTGGCCTCAGCGTATAGGGGTTTTATTAAACAATTTTTTGGAACCAACCAATTGAAATTACCACGAAAAATTTCTACGTAAATTCTACCAGCAATACTACCTGCCACCGCTTCGTGAGGACCAGTAGGTTCCATGTCTCTGAGTTCTCCATCAATGAGTTCATATCGTGTATTATCCCCATATAGGGCAATAAACTCCTCAAAGCTAAGTAGTTTGGATGGGGTGTATGTCATAAGTTATTTTTTAATGGGAAGTAGCTTAATTAGAAGTTTTGTGGGGTAGGAAGTAGAGTTCTGTTAAGTTTATTATACTCGCTCGATTGCATCACCGCCTTCGAGCTTGTCAAACTAATGGAGGCGGATTGCGCTCTGATAAATCGCCTCGTGCCGATTCCAGAGAACCATCCATTATATTCCAATCAATGTCATCATCGGGGAACAGCGATAATTGTCCAGGCGAGACGTTGGATTGCCCGCGGTTGTGGTAAGAAAGATGACACGCAGTACAAAGGGCTATTAAGTTTTCTGGGCGATTGTCCTCCGGTATTCTGTTGCGGTGGTGTACTGTCAAAGTTAGGGAACATCGTTCGGACTTGGTTAAGCTACTTTTCTTACCCGGTCGGAGGCATTGTTGGTTGCATTTAGCACAGCGCCAAAGATCACTTTCTTTCACCGATAACGCAATTTCTTGCCAATTGTCGGGATACCTCTTGGGTTTTGTCATAGCTCATTTCTCACTACTCTTGCGGCGATCGCTTTTGTTGCCATCACTCAGAAGCCATTAAGTCAAAGAGTGCTGTAAATTCGCTCAATCTTCCATATCTCTTAACGCCTTCGTCACTATTATTCCACGCTTGTCTCACTTAAGAGCGATCGCCATTTAGAATGCACAAAGTACAGAAAGTTGCATCAGGCGAAACCAGGGACAAAATCGATCGCTCAAAAATAGTCCTTTGAAGTTCATAAAAATTAGCGCTCGCGCAGCGGGTAGCAACCGTTTCAGACTTTTTTGGTAGTGTCGTTGCTAATCAAAAATCACCCATAAAATTCTACTTACTATTGACATATTTCGTTATTTAAAGTATGAGTATCAATAGCAAGTAGATTTGCGACAACTGAAAATTAATCTCGAACACCATATATCCAGGCTGTACGTAAATATTAAGAGTTTTTAAGCATTCTGCTGTCACACTTGCTTGGGGCGGTGTCTCTGTGTTCGCCCTAAGCTCGATCGCAACTCTATTGTATCTACCTGTAAACCTATATATTTCGTCATTCGCACGACAACAGGCTCAGCTACAAACCAAAGGTGTTACCTTAACTTTATTGGTTGAGATTGCAATAAATGAACTACTACCACCGTAAGCTTTATGCCTTGTTACACGACTCGGAAAATCCAGAAACGTGTTTGTCTATATGCAGACAGTTACAGTGTTTGGAAGGGCAATTAGAGCAAATAAATACTTCGGATTTGTCGTTACCGCAGGCGATCGCAGATTCTTCCGATCGCGTAAATCTTCCTAGTAATATCATAAATAGCGCTACTTGTCAAATCCGACACCCGATTAGCGGCCAGTCGCAAACAGGGATTAACAGTCAATTACCTGCGATCGGCGATTTGGGTGCGATCGCCCAAGAATCAGATGTTAAAAAAGTATTCTGGTGGTTTTGGCGCTTCTCTCCAGAGATTTTAGCAAAAAAACAAACCGATGCTCTATTAGTTCCCGCCCACAAAATTCTCCCAGATTGTCCGATTCACTCCCACAAAGCAACAGTTTCCGCTTTTACAGGCGCGATGTTTCCCGATGGGGAGTCCGCTGAAAAAGAACATCCGTATTTATTGTTATTTACCTTTTCACCAGTCCAAGAATTTATTAAAGCATCGCGCAAGTTTTTAGACTTCTGGGCTGGGTCATACTTGCTGCACTATTTAGCTGCTAAAGTCTGCTGGTACATTGCCGATAAATACGGCCCGGATGCAGTAATTACGCCTTCGTTGTGGGGTCAGGAAATTATCGACGCGCTCATTCTCAAAGAATATTCTGACTTTGCCGAATTTTTCAAACAATTGCAGTCAGACAGAACTCCGGTTACTCGTTTTCAAAACCGACAATCAACCAGTTTGAGTACCGCAGGCTTTCCCAATACGATTACCGCCTTAGTTCCTGGTAAAGCAGCAGCAGAACAATTAGGTGAAGAACTGGAACTACAGCTTAAAAAAGAATGGCAAGATATCGCTCAAAAAGTCCGAGAAGACATAAAAACAAAAGCGATCCAATGGTTGAAAGTTGGGGAAAATAGAGATAAAATCGCCGAATTGGGTTTCAATACTCCCGCTGACGACCGAAATATCCAAAAATGGCAGCAACATGGATGTTGGGAATGGAATCGTCTTTGGGAAGCTCAAATCAATAATTCTTGGGAAGCTTATTGGACAGCCGTTCCTTTAGGTGATAACGGTCAATCGCTGATGATTGAAGAAGAAGAAAACGGGGAATTTAACAAGGATTGGAAACAAGCGCAAGAGGCGATCGCACCTTCTCGTTCCAACCAATCTACTCCAACTGCACCCGAAGAAACGTTTTACAAGACTCTTAATGTCGGTACTTGGTGGGGCAACGTTCAATCACGTCTTGGTCGATTAATTCAATCAATCAAAAACACGCGCACTTGGCAAATTCCTGCCGCACCGGGGGAACGTTCTACACTTTCCGGTCAATACAGTGCAGTGCATCCCAATTTACTTTACAGAGATGACTTTTGTGAAGGTGGGGGAGTATCGGCGGGTTCGATGCGACTTTTTTGGCAAGTAATGGCAAAGGTTTATCCGGGGGTATTTAACGGTTCCGAAAAACTGAATGCGATTGAATTAACAAAGCGCATGGCTTGGGGATACGGTGGCGTAGCTGAATCTTTGGGAATTACGATTAATAGAGATGAATCTGCTGGAGGCGATCGTATTGACTATGAGAGTTTAATTCGCTTTCCTAATTTAAGTTCTATCGCGGCAGCAAAATTTGCCCACAACAACCCTCAACTAATTCGCAAATATTGGATTAACTTGCGTCTCAAATTAAAGAATGCTGTTGACTCCAATGGCAATAAAATCTTTAACTCAAAACAGCTTAAAAATTTTCGTCGCCGCACTCGCCGTCCCTTTCAAGTACCAAAAACTGATGCTGTTATTCTTGGGCACAAGCAACAAATTGTCAAAAGTGACAAGGGTTATAACGGAGTTATGTTTTCTAGCAAGTGGCTGGCTGAAGATATGAGCTTGGAGGGAGAACAACTTGAAACTATCAGAGAATTGGTCGAGCGAGCGCATAAAGACAGCGGTTTTGGCGATGGCAGTCCGGGTGATTGGTGGGCAATTGTCCTTGCTGACGGCGATAGCATGGGCAAATACGTATCTGGTAGCAAACTGGAAAATTATGAAAAATATATAGTGGAGGATTACCTAGAAAATACCGAGCATTTGCAAGGCTTGAAAGAAACTAAAAAGCGCATGGGACCAGCTACTCATGTCGGATTAAACCGCGCTTTATTAGATTTTTCAAATCGGTTAGTTCCTTACATCACAGAAAAGCGATTTTGCGGTAAAGTTGTTTACAGTGGCGGCGATGATGTAATGGCAGTATTGTCGCTAGCCGATTTACCAGAATATCTCTTGTCACTGCGAGCTGCTTGGTGCGGCAGTCAAGACCCATTTAATGAATTTAATCATCTCGCTGAAAACGGAGATTCAACAGGATACTGGCAACCAAAACAACTGATAGAAGGATTGCCAAATCGCCCTCTTTTCACAATGGGTAAAGGGGCAACCATGAGCGCAGGAATTGTAATTGCTCACAAGAGCGTACCTTTACCCACAGTGCTAGAAAGTCTCTGGACTGCTGAAAAGGAAAGGGCTAAAAAATTACCTGGTAAAGATGGCTTGTGCTTTCGCGTAATTTACGGAGGTGGCAATATCTTGGAAGCGGTAATGAAAGGTGATTTATTAGAGTCTTGGTACGGTTTTATCAACTCTCCCACAGAGGAACTCAGCCCGCTACTTTATCGCCTAGCTGAAGAATTGCCGCAGCGTGCCTGCGTTACTGAAAGCAGTCAATTATTTGAGAAAGCAGCACGAGTAATTATCAAAGGTCGAGATAAAAGTAAGACGCTGGCTGAAGATGTTGAAGCATCCCTACTAGAATGGCTGAAAGCTTGGGAAGAATGGGTGAAGAGTTTAAAACCTCAAAAACCAGATTCTCAAAAACCTGCTCCTCAAAAACCTGATTTAAGTTTAGAAGATTGGCTCAGAACAAGCGGGGCTCAAAAAACTTTAGGAATTCAACCGCAAGATTTGGGTAATTTGTTGAGATTCAGTGCTTTTTGGGTAGACAAGATGGTGCAGCAAGATAAATGGGGAAGAGGAGAGTAACTGATGGACGATTGGATAAATTGGTACGCGATCGAACCTTTAGATGTGCTGCTGTTTCGGGAAGCTAAACCTTTCGTGCCGGGGGAAGGTTCCTGGGCAAAAGGACAATTTCCGCCAATGCCTGTTACAGTTTTTCAGGCTTTGCGATCGCTGCTTCCTTTAACTGCTAAAAATGATGAAAACAAGCAGCGCAATATGAAATTTATTGGTCCGTTTCTAATGGACGAACGAAATCAAATGTGGTTGCCGACTCCGAAAGATCTATTAGCGGTTAAAAGTAAGCCAGAAAATCAGCAAGAAACACCAGAAGACGATTTAGACGAAGAAACAGATAATTGGGACAGAACCCTACGCTTTCAGCCGATGACTCCTGAAGCTATGGAAAAATTAGGTTTTGATAAAGATAAACTGCCACCGATGGTAACTCCTGCACTCAACCAAAATGAATTTATTTGCCGGCCTCAGACTTGGATTTCTGCTGAAGCATTAAGCCAATACCTTAAGGGAGAAACACTAAAACCACCAAAGGATGAAAAACAGAAGTATTTTCACCCAGATCCTTGGAGCCTTCAAATCATGCCGCACATTCAGATGAAATCGGGGGAAAGACAAGTTAAAGAAGACGAAGGATATTTTACTGAAGTAGCGGTGCGATTGCATTCGGGTTGGAAACTGGTAGCTGGAATGAGCCACAAATTAGAAAAAACTGAGGTTGTGCGCTTGGGAGGTGAAGGACATCGAGCCTTGGTTTCGCCATTACCAGATTTTAAACAATGGCAGCCTTTAGAGGGTTTTACCGAACCAACAGAAGCCAGCAATACAGAAGCCAGCAATTTTGCTTATTTACTGACGCCGGGACTTGCGGAAAAAGAAACAGCGGTGTATGGAGTTTATCCGAAAAGTTGGCAAGGTTTGCTGAGTGGATGTGCGAGCGATCGGGCTTTACTTTGGGGGGGAGTATCTAGCATTAAGCGGCGAAGTCTCAACTCCTCAAATAACGGAGATACTGAATTTGCTTTGCTACCACAGCGGGCATTTGTGCCACCAGGGACGGTTTACATTTTTAATGAGAAACTGCCTAAAAAAGATGAAAGATTATTACCATCAGGGGGCGGGAGTTGGCTGAAAACTTTTGAACAATTAAATTACGGAAAACTACTGTGGGGAACGAGATAATGAATACTTACATAACTTACTTACACCTACTTACTGCTTTGCACACTGGAGGTAGTGCCAACGAAGGCAACCTCATGGGAATTGCCCGCGAAGTTCATACCGAATTTCCTTATTTACCTGCTTCTTCTTTGCGGGGAAAAATCCGCTCTGAATTAGAACGCAGTCACGAAACCGAAGCCGGAATTTTTTTCGGACAAAAAATTACAGGCGGGCAACAACCTACAGAAGGAGAAGTTTGGTTTGCCGATGCTACTCTTCTATTTTTCCCCATCGCTTCATTAAGTCACCATCTGGTTTGGATTACTTGTCCCCTGTGGCTCGATCGCTGGAATCGCTGGTTAACAAATTCTCCTTTGACTGGTTTAATTAAACAATGCCGAGAAAGTATTACTGAAGAACAACCTGCTTTAGTTAGTTTTCAAACCAACAATCTTTACCTGCAAACAGCACTCTTAAGACAGCAGCATCTAAATCTACTAAATCAACTTGAAAAAAATACTCTTGACAAGGAACTGAAAGAATTAACAGGCAATAATGGACTTATCGGTCAGTTAATCAACAAATTAGTAGTTTTGAGCAATGAAGATTGCGTGGCGTTGGTAGAAACTGGATTGCAAAGAGAAGTGCGGGTAGCTTTGGAAGAAGGTAGCAAAACAGTAAAAGGCGGTTCCTTCCGTTCGGAAGAAGCGATTCCGCCAGAAGCAGTGTTGTTCTTTCCTTGGGGAATGAAAGCAGCTAAAGATGCTGAAAAAACTAAAAATATTCGCCAAAAACTCCCAGAAATACTGACAAAAAGGCTGCAATTTGGAGGTTTAGAAGGTTTGGGTAGAGGTTGGGTAGATTTGAAGACAATTAAAACATCGATCGACATAGCATAACTAACGAGGGCAAATCATGAATCTAGATCCGCGTAAATTTAGTCAAGAAGCTTATACAGCACTGACAGATCTCAAGGATGAGTTGGAAATTTTTAACTTAGAAAGAGATAATTTGAGAGATAAACACCATAAAAAAGCTAGTGGACTGATCCAAGGGTTAACTGCTTATATCTCAACTTGGGGATTGCACCGACTGAGTGGAGATATGAGGAAATTTGAGGCAGGAACTGCTGAGGATACCATATATAAAGGCAAAGTTTACCGAAAGTTTTTGGTCAAACTTCAAACTTTTAGCGGTGCAGATTTTGATGTTAATCAAGAAGGCACTCTCATTCATCTGCCTTTAAGAAATTACACTGCTTTGAATCGCTTAGCAATCCAGCTAGCTAAAGAATGGTCATTTTGGGCGCCAGCAGTATTAGGGGAGGCTGAAGAAGTATGATTAATAATCGCAATAACCAGCAACGCATAAATCAAATTGTCAGTCCTTTGCAAGCTCTCAATCAAACTTTATTTGGAGAACTTTATCAGCCAGCTTTAGAAGCCGCTGTAGCAGCAGAAGAAACTTGCGCTCGCCTTTATGAACAATTGACAAGAAAAACTAGATTAATCGCTGACGAGGTTTTGACTGTAAAGTTTCCCTGGCGGGTGCGAGTGGGGGGGGTTCGTGGCTTTCAAGAGATACTTTTACCTGTTTTTCATCCAGTATATGGTGTGCCTTACGTCCCTTCAAGCAGTATTAAGGGGGCGGTAAAGGCTTGGGCAAGACACAACCAACAACTTGAAATAGACCGATTGTTAGGTACGCTAGATAACGGGATTGGTTGCGTGCAATTTTTGGATGCTTTTCCAACTAAGCCATGTTTGAGTGTTGATATGGCGAATCCTAATTGGCATTGGGATGGCGATCGTTGCATAAAATACAAACCGGAACCCCATGCTTTGCTGTCAATGGAACAGCCGGAATTCGCGATCGGCTTAGCACTTACCAGTAGAGGTAAGAACCCAGAAGATGTACAAACAGTGAAAGCATGGTTGGAACAAACGCTCGCAGTATCCGGTATTGGTTCGCGGGTAAGTTCGGGATATGGGCGAACAGCGTTGATAGTAAGAAGATCGACTAATGATTTATTCACAAAACCCTATACATTCGAGTTGTGGACAGCGGGAATGTATGGCGCATTTGCACCTAATAGAGACGATCGTCGGGGACAACCAGAATTTCGCCCGACTGCGGTACGGGGGATGTTGCGATATTGGTTTCGGGCGCTCGCCCTTGGCATTTATCCTCCAAATCAATGTAAAACTTTGGAAGCTAAACTATTTGGTACGATCGAACCTTCCAGCCAAGTAGGTACTATTCGGATTGGGGTGGAGTGGGAAGAAGAGGAAACAGCCGATCGCGATCGCCCCTATTTTTACAGTGGCATGATTCTCCTGGAAGCAAAGCAAGAGAATCATCTAATTTTGATACAGAAAGTCTTGGAACTAGCATCACATTTGGGAGGAATTGGAAGAGGTTCAAGACGTCCTCTGCATTGGAATCACCCTTATCCAGGACTGCGGGGATGTCATTGGGAATTAAAATCAGAGAAATTACGCTTGTCATCCAATGTAACGACTTGGACAACAAGATTTCTTCCCACTGTGCGTAACGCATTCCTTGCAGTGCAACCCTCCCGCGATATTCCTGCGAACGGAAATCCTGGCACTCCCGGTAATCGCAATCAGGATGTTTTGAATAACAACGCTCAAATTTTTTTAGTACCTTGCGAGAGATTACAGCATCCCGAAGGGATTGATAATTGGCCACGCAATGGTACAACACCAGAGATACGGGGAAAGGCGTTGATTTTACTTTATGACAACCGCTTTAAAGGAGTCAATCAGCAAGGACAAGGAAATGCTAATGTCGGCGGACAGATTAGTAACAATGCGGATGGTTCAACCCCCTCCTATGTCGTGATTAAGTCAAACTTTCCTGAAAACAAACTACCTTATCAAGCTGTAACTATTTTTGGTGCAAATCAGCGCGATCGCGCCGCCTTTGCTAACGCTTTGCCACCAAATTCTATTCCAGTCTGGCCGCTTCCTCAAAATTAATCGTCTTCACTTAAATAATAACTGCCATGACTGCAATTCTCATCGCCAACATCGGTACATCTGACTTAACTGTAAAAATTGACGACTACTACATCCCCGTAGGATTCGATCGCAACGAACCAAACATAGACGAATCTGGATTGACAGAAGACGAAAAAACAGTCTGGGACGCACAGTTGCGACAAAGTTACATCATCAGCGAACTTTGTCCCGAACTGGGAGTTACTGTCACCGAAAATAGAAATGGTCAAAAATCATTTTCATTTCGCGAACTCACTCAAAAACTGTTAGCAGCCTATGAAAATGATGCAACAGGAAAGTGGCACGATCGCATTCGTCCCGGTCGGATTTGGGGTGTCTTGCAAACTGCTACCCAAGACCCTAATTTTCAAGTCAAAAAAGCTTACATTTTTGTTACAGACCAGCCTGAGTTTATCTTAGATCCTAAATCTGGTCAAGAAAAATTCAATTTTCTGGGGTATCCCTCAGATTCTATCCATCTATTTAGCATTCTAAAAAAGTGGTTTCAGCAGGAAATGCCCGACCTGGAATTGATAGATAAAATCATTCCCAAACCTATCCCAGCAGTCGATCGCGATGAATTGCTCAACTATTACTATCAGTTTTTTTTCCAGCACATTCGCAGCGAACAAACTATTTTAATAGCCATCAAAGGCGGAACTCCTCAAATGCAGTTAGCTTTGACCATGCAGGCGATCGCATCATCTGTCACTAACCAACTGTTTATCAATCCTCAACTTTCAGTTAAAAATATTCTCAACGGGAAAGCATCAGAATGCGATTTTGCCTCCTACTGGCGGTATATGCGGAGTCAAAAATATCAAGATGTCAAAATTATCTTGGAATCTCGCTGGGATTTTCGAGGTGCTATTTCTATTCTCGACAAATGGCTGGCAACTTTGAAATTTTTAAAACCATATATCAACGATCCTAAATTGTCGGCTAGCAATGAATTGCTGTCTCGGATTGTCAAAACTCTGGAAGTTGGCGATTATTGTTTGAATTTAGACATTCAAACTGCTAAAATTTTTTTAAAAGATAATCCTCAGCTAGCCTCTAAATTATCTAAAAAGTTAGTTAAGCAAGTCTCAAATTATGACTCCCTGTTAAATCTTTACTCGCAGTGTTGCATTTACTATAACCTCGACCAAATAGCTAATTTTTTGTCAAGAATGAGTTCTTTTTATGAAGGAGTTTTAGAAGAAACTGCTAAAAAACTCGAAATATATCGAGATTTTCCCAATCGGACAAACCGCTTTGAAAAGCGAAGTTTTATAGGCGGAAAAGTTCAATATCGCAACAAAATTTCAGAAATTGAAGCTTGGGAGGAAATCCTATTGCTGTTAAAAAGTTTCGACTACTGGTGCGATCGCAGAAATGAATTGATTCACCACGGTAAAGGAATGTCAAAAGAACGAATGAAGTCATTGTACCCACAAGCTAAAGCAGAAAATTCAGATAGTTGTCCTCCCGATCGCATAATTGAACACATGGCAAAAATCCTCACCAGCAATTTAGGAATCGTCAAACCCGAATACCTGCATCAATTCGTCCGTACTTCCACCCATCATTACATCTATAGCGAAGTTAAAGACTGGGCGATCGCTCAATTATTACATGAAGGACTCCAATAAATATCCCCTAACTTTTGAGTCCGCGAAGGCGGACTTTCTTTGTGTAGACGCGGTTTCAACCGCCGGTAATATCTGATTCATCATAAATAATCTATACCAAAACTAACATGATTTGTCACCTTCTCATTGGCCCACCCGGCAGCGGAAAATCCACCTTTGCCCAACAACTAGCCCCCCTAGCAAACTATCAGATTGTTTCCACCGACGAAATTCGCGAACAACTCTACGGCGATGCCAGCATTCAAGGAGATTGGACAGAAATAGAACATCAAATTATACAGCAAATCCAAAACTCGATCGCCCTTAACCAACCTGTCATCTACGATGCCACCAACGCCAAACGCGCGTGGCGAATGTCACTCCTGACGCAGTTAAATTCTCACTGCCCCCTCACTCCTGGGGACGATCGCACATCAGAACCCATATTGTGGATGGCTTGGCATCTCAAAACCCCGTTAGAAACTTGTCAGCACCGCAATCAACAGCGCGATCGCATCGTACCAGACAAAGTAATCGCCGATATGTTCAAATCCCTGAAAGACTTCCCGCCGCTTCCGGCAGAAGGCTTTGCAGCCGTCAACAGTATTCCCCAAACTGACGGCGAGTTTGACATGACAGATATTCAAAACAAAATTCAAAAGCTCAATATCGCCTGCATCAACCGCATCAACCGCACCCAACACAAACAAATTACCCTGCACCAATACTCAAAACTGCAAGATTTCGATCGCTTGCTGCATTTAATAGCATTAAGTATCCGCTATCCCGGTATCGGATACTTACATATCAATGACCCAAAATTGTTAGAATCAATTTTGGGAAAAGCGTCACCATTTCCCGATTCTATAGATGAAATTTGTGCTATAATACAGCAACAAAAAGGCAGTATTTATGCCGATTATAATACAATTGCAATCGACTTGCAATGGCTGCAACAAAATAAACTAATCGGCATTGGAAATAACACTATTTCTTCAGCCGATCGCACAAATCCCATTATTTCCCCCCTTGTAGGGGCGGTGCCCCCGTGCCCGCCCAGGCTGGATCAAGTAGAAAACGATATTCATATCACCATCATAGAAGACCCGACCCTAATTACCCACGCTTACTCAGATTTAGAACCCTTCACTCGACTGCTAAAAATAATTCGATTTATCATCCACCATCCCTTCTTACCCAACTCCGAAAACCGTAGCCAAAAAGAACTAATCGCAGGCCTCACTGAAAAAAATATCATCAGTGGCACTTGCTTAGATACTGTACAAAAAGACATCGAAAAAATCCTGAAACCTTATCAGATATTGCCAGAATTTCCTTTGCGACACGGCTATTTTGCAGGTACTGGTATTTTATCGCAGCGCGAACTGAATCAAGTATTCGGAATTCTGCAATCTCAAGCCAAAAGTTTAGAAGACCCCGAAGCTTTAGCTGTTTTTGAAATGTTTAAAGAACGGATGAAACTCAGCAAACTTAATTCTCCTGATGCTTATCCTGTAAGGGCGATCGCCAATCGCTGCATTGTCGATACCGACAGCATTTTAGATAGCAAAGCCTTATCAAATAATTTAGCCAAATTGGAAGCAGCAATTATTGGTGGAGAACTCTTAGAATTGGGCCGTTTTCTCGGTGGCGGTCGATTTTCGGGAGATGCGGACGGCTTCTTTCTAGCGTGGCCGCTGCAAATAGTGTTTTATAACTTTGCTTGGTATTTGGGGCTTGAATGTGAAGGCAAGCAAGATAAGGGTTTGTTGCGTTTTGATAGGCTGGATAGATTGTTTTTAGGTCGCACTCAAGGGAAAAAGCGCAATCGCCAGACTCAAGAACAATCTTTACAAAAAATGAACAAACTTTTAGCAGCAAGCGCCGGGATATTTCTCGGTGACAGCGCTTGTTTTCAACAGCAGTTTCTCAGCTTAGATAAAAAAGTGCGATCGGGCGCAGAAATAACTGTGGAACTTTGGTTTAGTGACAATAAATTTCGATTTGTTGCTGAGGGAACTAAGCGATTTCCTGTAATGAAGATGTCACCTCCTGTGGGAAGGAAAAAACCTGAAGGATTTAAATCTCTGTTTTCTTTGCAACCAACTGGAGATGCTAAGTTCCCCCATCGGTTTCGAGTTGTATTGCCAAACTGGTCTTTAAATGATGTCAATTTCGAGCAGTGGATTATTGGGTTTGGTGGCAGTGTCAAGGTAGTTAAGCCGCCGGAGTTAGTCGAGAAAATTAAAAATATTGGCGATCACATTGTTGAGGTTTATCGCAAATAAATCGGAGAGTCCGCCAACCCGCAAGTCCGAGAGTCCGCCGGGGGTTTTTAACCCCTGGCGGACTCGCGGGTAAATGCGAGAATTTTTGGGTGAGTCATAATCTTTACTCTTGAGTCTCGCGTTGCGCGGACGAAAGTTTGTGTAGACGCGGTTTCAACCGCCTCCTTCATAAATCAACCCCGAATTTGATATAAGCCCTAATTTAAATCGTCATTCGCACCAACAACATTGCAATTTCACCCCAAAATCTGCCACATCAAATCGTCATTCGCACGAATTGTCATTCGCACAAAATCTCTAGTGGAGCGCGGGAACTCAGCATTAAGATGTCACTAACAACAGCAATGAACCAGCAATTTCCACTTATAAAAACGTAAAATCATGTTAGATTCAACCTTCTCCAACAACAGCAACTCCTGGCAAACCTCCCCTAATGTTGACCCCACTGCTTTCGATATAAAATTAGATCCTTTAGCAAAAACACTCCCTACCGGAACCACTAAAAGTTCACCCGACATCGGCACTTTCCTACCCGAACTTAATCTCAACTATCCAACACCAGATATCAGCAACTTTATCCTCAGCCAGCAACCATCAGCAATATCAGTTAACCCTGCAACATCCAGCGCCGCCAACCTTTCCCAATCTAACACAGCCGATGTACTCACAGGTTCAGTCATAGAACAAGCTCAAGAAATTGCTAGCAGCTATCTCAAACGCTTTGCTAATGCAGCGAATTTCAACCAAGATATGAAACTCGCCTTTGGAGATGACATTGACTTGGCAGCCGCTCAAACTCTAGTACAAGCTGCCGCCAGTGGAAACACCAAAAATCTGCCACGAGTGACAGTTATTTCCAGTTCTCAGATCAATAATGCTAACGGTGCTTTTGACAGCTTAAACGGCGATATTTATCTGTCAAAAGAGTACATTCAGCAAAATGCGAACAATCCCGAAGCCGTAGCAAGCGTGCTGCTAGAAGAAATGGGGCATTTCATAGACTCCCGAATCAATATTGCCGATGCTGCTGGCGATGAAGGCGAGATTTTTGCCGCCGTTGTTCGAGGCAAAGAATTGAGCAAACCGGAAATTCTCGCTCTCAAATCAGAAGACGACACAGCAACTATTATTCTAGGTGGTAAAACTGTTTTCATAGAACAATCATCGCCCTCTGAATTTCAGATCAATCTCAACTCAGCTAATTACAGTCGTTCCGGCAATAAATTTGTTGCAAGTAACGGCACTGGCGGCACATATCTCTGGTGTACAGACTTTGCTTTTGGTCGAGCCTTAGAAAAAGGTTTGCTTCAAAACTATAGCGGTTTGGGAGGAAAAATTTCAGGTAACGCAGGTGTTTGGGACGACCAGGCAGGTTCCTGGGGCCGTCAAGCCCAAGCTAACAGTCTTATAGTCTGGGACCCCAATCAAGGCGGTGCAGGTAGCGTAGGTCATGTAGGCTTTGTCGAACGAGTGAATTCTGACGGTTCTTTTGTGATTTCCGAAGCCAATTTTGGTTCGGCCAGAATGTCTTTCAACTCGCGTACTATTAACCCTGGTACCAGTGCTTTCAATAGCGCTAAATTCGTATATTTGTCAGGAAATCCCACACAGAATCCCATCACACAGAATCCTGTAACTGGCACGTTGTTCCGGGGTACAGTAGACGGACAACTTAACGTTCGCAGCAGCCCAGGAACGAACAGTTCCATAGTTGGTTCGCTGACTCCCAACACCAGCCGCAATTTCGACGCAGTTTCTCGCAGTACCACTGTTTGGGACGCTCGCGAACAGCGCAATGACGATCGCTGGTTCCGCATTCAAAATACAAACCAGTGGGTTTCTGGCGCATTTATCACCGGTAATCCGGTATTCAACGGCACCGCCGATGGAAGTTTAAACGTCCGCAGCGGGCCGGGAACAAATTTCCCTGTTGTAGGCTCTCTGGGTACTAATAACAGCCGAACTTTTGACGCTACCACCGTGGGTACGACTCACTGGGATGCGCGAGAAGGAAAGAATGAAAACCGCTGGTTCCGCTTGCAAAATACAGACCAGTGGGTATCGGCGGCATTTATTACCGGCAATCCGAGTTACTAACAGGATTTAAACAAAGAAACCGGGGTTCTCTGAAAAATCTAAGATTCTCAACTAGATATCTACGAAGAACCCCGGTTTCTAGGCATCGGAGTCAGTCACGCCAAAACTCTAGCTCGCTTTGTAATCAAGCACTTGTATTATGTATGATCGAGAGCGATCGACCTTCCCTCCCATTCAAAAAGGTAATACCAGTGAACTTGAACGGAGCAAAAGCAGACCAAAACGGGTCATTCATTTATTTCGTCTACCCCTTCATATTTGAAACCAAAGACTTTAAAACCCTCAAAAGCGCCATATCCCAAACCCAAATACCAGCCAAACAAAACCAATTCCTGTGGGAATCCCAATCATTTCCCAAAGACGACTTGCTATTCCACGTCGCCAACTACCTCAATCCCACAGACAATCACCCCCCCACAGCCAGCTTGTGGAAACTCAACGAAGTAGCCCGCGATATTTTTGGTTTCCGAGCTCAGTGGCAATTAATTACTCCCATAAGTGAAATTCCATTTACCTTTGGTGAAGCAGGAGAAGGCAACAAAGCAGTCCAACTAGCACTGTTTCAAATAGGAGTCGGATTTTTAACAGTCAGAGTCCAGCCCGATTCCGACAACATTAACGAATGGCTCAACTTTCTGCACTACTTTCGCTTTCTGCGGGGACAGCAAGGAACTCACGTAAAAGCTGAGCGGCGCATCGGTTTCAACCCCGACACAAAACAACCCCAATTAGAGCCTTTTTTCCCAGAATTAGCAGGAGGCCAAGCCCAATATCAAAAAGGTAAAGTTTACTTCGGTGAAGTAGTGACAAATTTACTAAAAAAATCAGCATTACCACCCAACTCGTTACCCGAACCGACATCAAAACAATGGTGGAGTGAAGTTTTTGTTCCTGGACAGATGCTGTCCTTTACAGCATTATTTGCCGACCACCTACCCGTCGATGAAACCCAACTTTTACTCTACAAGTTGCAAAACTTATTCCATCAACAACAAGGTAACAATCCAGCCCCAGAAGACTTAGAACCCAACAATCCAGCTTGGCTGCCTTATGCAAGCCGCCAGTGGTTTATCTTTTCCTTAGAAGGTGGCAGCTTCCTAGCAGCCGATGCCCCTAAAACTGATTTCTTCCGTCAAACTTTACCATCTCACCTGCGCGACCAATATTTTCTGCTATTTCTGATTGCCCTGCACCAGCGCTTTACCCTGATGATGCTATCATCAAAAGTAGCCCTGAATTGGTTAACCGACAACCCAAAAAAACACAGCAACGGACAGCGCGAACAAGTCTTTGAAGAAATTCGCAACCAATTGCTAGTATTCACAGCGCGGGGCTATTTCACTCAAGTAATGCAGCGCGAACACCACCACCGCTGTTACCGGCAGTGGCATCAAGTATTTCAAATAGAAGAATTATATCAAGAAGTCAACGACGAAGTGCGCGATATGTACGAATACGCCCTGATGCAGCAAACGCGCCGCTTAGAAACCACCATTCAAGTTATCGGCGTAGCCGTAGGTACCGGCGGCATTATCGCCTCCAGCATTGCTAACTACATCCAACAGCCCTTAACCTTGCAACCAACTTGGAAAATAGATACAATTCATCCAGCAGTATTAGTTCTAATATTAAGTGTAGTAGCCGGAGTAGCAGCCGGTTTCCTAACTTGGTTGGGTGCAGGCGGCTGGAACTGGATTTTGAATCGCATCAAACAGCGAGATAAAAAATAGCTAGTTAGATATAGCCTTTCTCACCAATATGAGGTACGCGAATTTATGTGAATGTTAGGTTTTAAAACCTTAATATATACCTCCAAGCAGCATACAAACTAAAATCCCAAACCTTATGACTATCTTAATTGCAAATATCGGCACTTCGGATCTCGCTATCCAAATCCCCATAGAAGGAGAAAACTACTATTTGCCGATCGACTATTTGTCTAACGAACCCAACATAGGCGAACAAACTGCTAAATTGCCGTCCAAGCTAAAAGAATTGTGGGAAAAACAGCGCAGCTATATTGAAACCATTCTTTACCGTGATTTAGGATTTCCTGTTGGCGTCAAACAAACTAGCCGCGAATTAACTCAAGTTGTGGTGGAAAAGTACCGAGATAATCCGGGTGAATGGCATCCTCGAATTAAACCAGTCCGCATTGGGGGCGCCATTCAAAAAGCCATCAGTCTCGGCGCAACCAAAGGTTACATATTTGTGACCAACCAAGTGACACCTCAAAAGCCAGAAGGACACGAAAAAGATACAATTTATCTGTATGACATTCTAGTAAGGTGGCTGGAATTACAAAACCTAGCATTCAAACTAGAAAAAAAAATTATCGACAGCACAATAGAAGCTAACAAATTAGAACCTCTACTCAGCGACTACGAACAACACCTCAAAGCAATTGCGACTGCTGAAAAACTCAATTTAGTGCCCGATGAAACTGGAGCTAAAAATAACTTTGTTCTAATCAGTATCAAAGGCGGCACCGGTAACATGGTAACAGCTTTACAAATTAAAACCATTGATTCAAACTTTAAAAACCTAGTTTTTATCGAACCCGAGTTAAACCTAGAGAAAATTTTAAAAGGAGAACTTTCTGAGTGCAAACTCACCTTGTATTGGCGGCATCTGCGGAGTCAAAAATACGACACAGTAAGGCAGTTACTTAGCCGATGGGATTTTGACGGCGCTATTCTAATTCTCGATAATTGGCAAAATAGTCTCAATTTACTCCCGGCGGGAATAGTAGATAAAGATGATATTGAAAAGAGTCAAACCGCGATCAAATCGGCAATTACCGCCCTAAATTTGGGCTTATCTTTTTTAAATTTAGACCGTGGCGACACGCAAAATATTCTTAACTCCAATGCGGCAATAATAGGTCTGACAGAGTTAGAGCAAAATTATGAAGCTTGGCTGAATTTATATGTTCAGTGTCGCATTTACTGGGAATTAAATCAGGTAGCCAACTTTTTGGCGCGCTTGAGTTCATTTTGGGAAGAGTTGCTCAATTATTTAATTATTACCTTAGATGGCCGTCAATACTTTGTCGGCGATATCAATGATTGGCAGTTGCAAAAAAACTTAGTTGAGCCTGACCTGTGGGATAAATTCTATCGGCAAGAAACTAAAAAAAATCCTGAATTTAAAGAATGGAATTTGGACACTAACCCTTATTTCCTGAGAAACCGCTTCAGTAAGTATAGGCTGGTTAAAAACTTGGTGGATGTTAGAGGAAAAAACAGGAAAATTTGGGAAGGTATTAAAGAATCATTGATGATATTAGATTATTGGGTTCAAAAACGTAATAAAATGATTCATTTAGCTAAAGGTGTATCGCAACAAACTATGTCTGAAATGTTAAAATCCGACCGCTTATCGGCAGACAAACAAGTAAGACAAGAAGCGATGAAAACTTGCAACCCGGAGGAAATATTGCAGGTAATGAGTAAAATATGCAGCGCAACTTTTGACTTGTTAGATATGGCCAAACCATCTTTTGTCGGGTATAGCAGCACTACTCCCTACTACATTTATTCTGATATTATTTTTTGGGTGCTAGACCGCCTAGAAAGAGACAAATTGAAATAGTGCGTTATGCCTAGTGGTAGGGTGCGTCAGTTGTGGAATTTTGAATTATCACAAAAATTCTCGTTCTGACGCACCGTTTGTTAGTGCGTCATTCCTAGTGGTAGGGTGCGTCAGTTGTGGAATTTTGAATTATCACAAAAATTCTCGTTCTGACGCACCGTTTGTTAGCCCCTGCCTCTGTTGTAAGATTGTTAGTTTAGAACGAAAATAATCCTCCTTGACGCACCCTACTACATTGTTAATTGTTGTTATAGAGTCTCTGAATCTGGTAACGAGTAAAAACCGCTGGCGAAATCGCCAACGGCTTGTACTTTAGGGTACCTAAATGCAGGTGTTTCCATTAATTCGACTTCAAAGAAGCCATACTAAGACTTTAATGAAACTGCACTTTCAAAGACAGGGCAGAGTGATATTGACAAAGTGGCTGATTTGTGATATAGACTAAAAGTAAAAAAGCAGAGCAGAGTGCCAACTTTTGACTTTTAACTTTGAGAAGGCGGACACAGCCGGTTCCTGAGTTCGCCGGGAATTTCCTCAAAATGCTCTAGCAGGAAGTCCATTACTGCCAAATGACGCAAATCGACAGCGGTAGGAAACCTTCGGCTCTTATCCCGCTTAAACCAACCCCGTACAGTCGAATTTGAACGAGAACAAATAAAAGCGATTTCCTCATGAGTCACTCCCCATTTAGCATAAAACTGTCTTGGTGTCATACCCAATTGGCATTGACTGTAAACGGCAATCAAATTGCGCTCTCTACTTGTCAAACTTCGCGGCTTTTTCATCCTCAAAAACCTCCAAATCTTCCTCCTGCGCCGTATCAAACTGACACCAACCCACACTCTTAGAATCAGCAGCCAGCCAAATTATGTAGCACCAAATCCAACAGCACCGACGTGGTTCGTAGTTGTAAAAATTGCCAATAACTATCCCCCAGTCACCTTCTTCGCCAACACCCACCCAGCGTACTATCTCGCCGTAATCAAAGCGTGGGGGATGAATTTCGGTAAAGTTCAAGTTCGCCGATAAATTAAGTGCAGGCGGCATTCTCCTCAAGTCTTTTAGTGGTAGTGCTGAAATTAAATCTCCACCTCTGTCCAGAATTAACCTGAGTTCATAGCTGTGCATCGATTCCACCTTCCTTTTGATGACAGATATTGAGCCAGCGAGGTATCTCCCAAAATCACTCAACCGCTGCTAGTGCGAATCAATTTCCTCAATCGAAATTGTTTGCTCTCCCGCATACTTCCAGTAAAACCTCAGAGCCATCGAAGCCGCAGAACCCCAAACTTCACCTTTTTGATGTCTGTATCGGTGGGTTCTCAAGCTTCTGTATTCCGGGCCCTCAGATGCGATTGTTTTAAAAGCTTTGCGGTATTGCTTTTGAACTTTAACGGGGAGCGATTTCAGTTGTTTTTGGACTTTTGGAGAAAACCGCAGCCTAAATTTAGCAGCTTCATCGCTCATAAATCCCCCCAGGGGGAAAAGGGAGAAAATATATCCTCCCGTTTTCCCAATATCAGGAACTTCCCGGCTATCTAAACAATGAAAGCCTCATCGTCTATTGCAAACTTTGGTTGCACTCCCAGCACCGTTACCTTGCATCGACAGTGAGCAGAAAGAGGATAGAATCGGATTTGGTCTTGCCGTTTGTTCAGCAATTTCAACAGCCGTTTTTGCAGTTGTTCTTGCCGTTTTTCATCCAACACGCACTCAAAAACCGACTTCTGAACTCGGCAACCGCAGGTTTCTAATAATTTAGAAATTTTCAGGCGGCGGCGGTCATCTACAATGTCGTAGCAGATGAGGTAAAACATTAGACATCCCCAGAAAAGTTAGTCTTGAACAGGCTTTTCGGCCTGTTCCACAAGAAATATGGTCGAGGTATATTACATTTTGACCAGTACGGGATACTCATCTTCCAAGTCGTTAGAATTGGCAGCAGCGTTATTTTTGGGGAGTGTCCAAACCAGCGGTCGGTAATGCTGAATGTCCCCCAACACGCAGGCGATATATTCCCGTACTTGCAATTCCAAACAGTGGCGGTAGCTAACGGTTCCTGCGTGGGGATGTGTTACCAAGGTTCGCAGTTTCTCTTCCCAATGCTGAATGAATGTTTGGAGGGCGCGAGGCGACAGGAAGGCTCCGCTACCGTTTTGAGGGATAATATCTCGTGCGGTAATGATGCGGGATTTGGCTAAGTTGACGGCTAATTCATCTACCAGCATCGGGCGAAATTCTGCCATTAAATCGCAAACAAGGGGTTTTTGGTGCTGGCTGGGAACGTGCAGATGGCTGATGTCGGCATCCAATCCCAGTACCTGCACAAAAGTAGATGTTTGTTGGTGCAACAGGGTATTTCCCAGATTTAGCATTCGGTTAATGGGGTCTGACGGATGCTGCAAGTCGCGCCACCGAAAACCCAATTGCAAGGGTAGCAATGAACCCAGGGCGGGATAATAAAAGCTTTCGGCGGTGACATCGTACTCCCGCAGCTCATCGATGGAATAAGCCATCGGCAAGTCATCCATTAACAATTTGAAAAAAGCGCGGTAAACTTCAGGCTCGAATGCAGCACTGCTGACGTGCAACTGCTGGAGCAATACGCTTTCATTGTGCATTTTTGCCCAAGTAATGCTCTCAGCAAAAGCGCGAACAAATTCTGGGTCTTGCAGGCGTTTGAGTTGCTGGAAGCGATATTTTGCAGGTCGTTCAGGCTGGCGTTGGGGTTCGCAGTTGCCCAATTCTTCGCCTTGGCGGCTGATAAAATAGATGGGAATTTTGCGGGACGATGCTAGTTTGACGGCTTGACGTGACAACTGGCAAAGGCTAAACAGAATAATTTGGGTGACTTGCTTGATTGGCACGCTTTGACACAAGTTTTCTCGGTGGATTACTTGGAAATGATGTTGTTGGACGCTGAGAATTGAACCGGGTTTAGTGATGTATACTGCGGTCATGTTTTCCCTCTGATGAATGTGGTACTGGGGCTAAGTGGCGGTTTGAGAGATGTTTGTTTCGCTCTCTATCGCTCTCTTTGGGCCCTGTATTTCTATGTTCTCAGAGGGGTATTTGAGTTCGTATTCGAGTACGAGGGGGGTGTATATGAGTTCGTATATGAGTTTCGTAGGTTGGGTTGAGTGAAGCGAACCCTGCGTTTCACTTCGCCCAACTCTCTGGGGCTAATCAGTTGGGATTAATTCAACTTCCGAACAAGCGTAAAGCCGGTACTGTGGCGATCCAGACCAACTGTGCTCCTCGTTTCCATTAATCCAACTTCCGAAGAAGCCTAAAGTTTTTGCCAAAGTGCAAGTTCTGCACATTAGAAAGAGCGTTTCCATTAATTCAACTTCCGAAGAAGCCTAAAGGCTAAATCACAAGAAGGCAAGCAAACTGATAAAGGTTTCCATTAATTCAACTTCCGAAGAAGCCTAAAGACGTGCAGCAAATCTGTTGGAAAGGCTGACGTAGTTTTATAGTTTCCATTAATTCAACTTCCGAAGAAGCCTAAAGATGCATTTAATAAATTACGCGACACGCTTAGAGGTCTTAATGTTTCCATTAATTCAACTTCCGAAGAAGCCTAAAGCTTTAGAAGCTGACTTCGATGCAGGCACCATGTCTGGTTTCCATTAATTCAACTTCCGAAGAAGCCTAAAGTCTTTCTTGCAATTGGTTTCAAACCCATAAGTAAAATGTTTCCATTAATTCAACTTCCGAAGAAGCCTAAAGATGTTGGCCCGATTATAATTAGAGATCAATCTCTAGTTTCCATTAATTCAACTTCCGAAGAAGCCTAAAGAAGCCAAAGGATTACGAAGCTTCACTCGCAGTTATGTTTCCATTAATTCAACTTCCGAAGAAGCCTAAAGACGAAAAGAGCTCTTGAAAAACTTCAAAATGCTGAGGGATGTTTCCATTAATTCAACTTCCGAAGAAGCCTAAAGCAGTGGATCGCAACATGCGGCATAACTGAACTTCCGGTTTCCATTAATTCAACTTCCGAAGAAGCCTAAAGTCCTCCGGTCTTCCAACCAATTCCTGGCACATCTGTCAAATAGGTTTCCATTAATTCAACTTCCGAAGAAGCCTAAAGATTTGAAGACCAATGTTCACTACACCTACTGCCCAAAGGTTTCCATTAATTCAACTTCCGAAGAAGCCTAAAGTGGTCGTAGCAATTCGTGGCGGCACTGCTAACACTGTTTCCATTAATTCAACTTCCGAAGAAGCCTAAAGTCGTAAACGGAACCACCCACGTCATCAACATCTACGTTTCCATTAATTCAACTTCCGAAGAAGCCTAAAGGACCAAAAGGGAAGAAGCAAACTTCCAAGCCAGGAGTGTTTCCATTAATTCAACTTCCGAAGAAGCCTAAAGTTCTTTGGGACAAGCGAGTTTTGGACAAAGTAATTACAAAGTTTCCATTAATTCAACTTCCGAAGAAGCCTAAAGCCTGATGTTTCAGGATCTACCATGAACAACCCTCCTGTTAACGTTTCCATTAATTCAACTTCCGAAGAAGCCTAAAGATTATAAAGGTACACGAATAAGGGTAGCCATGGTCTGGTTTCCATTAATTCAACTTCCGAAGAAGCCTAAAGATATGCCATCCTGTGGATACTCGTTCGAGCTATCTGACGGGTTTCCATTAATTCAACTTCCGAAGAAGCCTAAAGCTCTTGAAGCTGATTTTGACGCTGGTACTATGTCAGGTTTCCATTAATTCAACTTCCGAAGAAGCCTAAAGTATTAAGGCAAACGAGGTCCAAGGAAAAGAATACCAAAGTTTCCATTAATTCAACTTCCGAAGAAGCCTAAAGAACTGCATTGCAAAATATGCTGCCTGCTGGTCAAATTTTCAAGTTTCCATTAATTCAACTTCCGAAGAAGCCTAAAGCAGTTGACCTGCTACGTGAACGGTCAACCAGTTTCTGTTTCCATTAATTCAACTTCCGAAGAAGCCTAAAGACGTCTTGTGTTCCGATTGTCAGGCTAATGCTGATGCAAACGGTTTCCATTAATTCAACTTCCGAAGAAGCCTAAAGCTAATGATCAGCCTGCTGATATTGATAATTCCCTTGTTTCCATTAATTCAACTTCCGAAGAAGCCTAAAGTCTGTTTTTAAATAGCAGTAATGCTATAGTGTTGGTGTTTCCATTAATTCAACTTCCGAAGAAGCCTAAAGGGTCAACCCCTCCAAGTCTTTGGGATGGTTCGGGAATCAAGTTTCCATTAATTCAACTTCCGAAGAAGCCTAAAGTTAGTTCTAGGAAAGTTAATCCTGGATGGTAAAGTTATTGTTTCCATTAATTCAACTTCCGAAGAAGCCTAAAGGTTGAGAGATTTGAATCTTTCGAGGCGTATGTAGGGCAAAAGTTTCCATTAATTCAACTTCCGAAGAAGCCTAAAGTCTTGATTGTTGTGTCGAATTGAAGTTTAATTTACAGTTTCCATTAATTCAACTTCCGAAGAAGCCTAAAGTTTTGCTTCTCCAATTGCTCCTCCAACTGCAGGTACTGTTTCCATTAATTCAACTTCCGAAGAAGCCTAAAGACTCAGTGTAAATCAAGTCAGGTTCGTTGTTTCCTAGTTTCCATTAATTCAACTTCCGAAGAAGCCTAAAGCTCGCTTCTTCTGCATAAACGATAAGTGTCCAGGTTTCCATTAATTCAACTTCCGAAGAAGCCTAAAGCTGTCAAAGCGACTTACACTGCGGTTAACGCAGCTGGAGTTTCCATTAATTCAACTTCCGAAGAAGCCTAAAGTGGGGTTGTCTCCAAGACATAATTCACCCAATGATTGGTTTCCATTAATTCAACTTCCGAAGAAGCCTAAAGGCAGAAGAAGCAGCTAAAGCATCAGCTGCACGACTTGATGTTTCCATTAATTCAACTTCCGAAGAAGCCTAAAGCTCGTCGAAAAAAAACGGAAATACATGTGCCAACTGTGTTTCCATTAATTCAACTTCCGAAGAAGCCTAAAGTGGCAGACGGCAACGGGGGAAACCCCGGAGGAGGCGTTTCCATTAATTCAACTTCCGAAGAAGCCTAAAGACCATGCGATTGGAGAGCTTTTTGGCTTTTGTTTGTGCTGTTTCCATTAATTCAACTTCCGAAGAAGCCTAAAGTTTTACATGGCTAGTTATCGTAATGGCAGATACTCAGAGTTTCCATTAATTCAACTTCCGAAGAAGCCTAAAGTCCTCCTCCTTCTATCTTAAACTAGTTTTAAGTTAGAGTGTTTCCATTAATTCAACTTCCGAAGAAGCCTAAAGATTTTTAGTTCAGAAAAAACCCAGCTTTTATTAACTGTTTCCATTAATTCAACTTCCGAAGAAGCCTAAAGTGGTAACAAGTCCTCTGTCGATCGACCTTCTTTTGTTTCCATTAATTCAACTTCCGAAGAAGCCTAAAGTCCTATCGAAAATAGCTCCGAGCAACAAAAGCAAGGTTTCCATTAATTCAACTTCCGAAGAAGCCTAAAGGCTCTGTTGGCTCAGTGGTAGACGTACAGGGTCAGGTTTCCATTAATTCAACTTCCGAAGAAGCCTAAAGATGCTCCCAATGCTGGTCACGGCGTCGCTACGGATCGTTTCCATTAATTCAACTTCCGAAGAAGCCTAAAGAACTCACTGATCGTATATATGTCACTGTTCCTGAAAAACTTGTTTCCATTAATTCAACTTCCGAAGAAGCCTAAAGACATGGACTGCCAATCGGTGGTTCCATCTCTCCTTCGAGTTTCCATTAATTCAACTTCCGAAGAAGCCTAAAGCCAAGAGAAAGGTAATTCATACGAGTATCCACCTAAAGTTTCCATTAATTCAACTTCCGAAGAAGCCTAAAGAGGATTGAAATGTTTGAGCTTCTTAATAATATTCTTAATGTTTCCATTAATTCAACTTCCGAAGAAGCCTAAAGTTGTACAAAAAGGTGTGGAGGGGGTTGATTACATAATGTTTCCATTAATTCAACTTCCGAAGAAGCCTAAAGAAGTTGATCCTAACCTGGGCAATCTAGGAAATCAAGGTTTCCATTAATTCAACTTCCGAAGAAGCCTAAAGTGCTTGGACTGAGGGTATTGTACATTACTTTGTTGTACAGTTTCCATTAATTCAACTTCCGAAGAAGCCTAAAGTTAAGACTGTGACAGCACAACATCCAGAAGGAGAAGTTTCCATTAATTCAACTTCCGAAGAAGCCTAAAGGTGATACTGTTTTTATCGTCTCACATACTTCACAGGAAGAGGTTTCCATTAATTCAACTTCCGAAGAAGCCTAAAGCGCTGAAATCGTTGCTGGAATTAAGAGACTCAAACCGAAGGGTTTCCATTAATTCAACTTCCGAAGAAGCCTAAAGCTGAATCACCGCCACCACAAGTGGAAGACCGAAAAGTTTCCATTAATTCAACTTCCGAAGAAGCCTAAAGGCTGCTGACCGTGTTAAAAAAGACACTCAGAAATATCAGGTTTCCATTAATTCAACTTCCGAAGAAGCCTAAAGAAGCATAGCCAATCAAAAAGGCTACACTGAAGGAGGTTTCCATTAATTCAACTTCCGAAGAAGCCTAAAGATGTTGTTGATGCAAATAATGAATATGTTCGATTAAAGTTTCCATTAATTCAACTTCCGAAGAAGCCTAAAGATTTTTTTGAACATCAGGTTAACACCCGCTGGATTGAGGTTTCCATTAATTCAACTTCCGAAGAAGCCTAAAGCGGAAATTTTGACTCTCTTCAAGTTGAAGTTTGCCAAAATGTTTCCATTAATTCAACTTCCGAAGAAGCCTAAAGAAGCGGTAGGAGAATATCTTCAACCTTTGATTTAAGTTTCCATTAATTCAACTTCCGAAGAAGCCTAAAGAGGATCTAATGCTACGATTCAAAAAGTCTGGAGCACCAAGTTTCCATTAATTCAACTTCCGAAGAAGCCTAAAGTTTACTTTGTCTCTTTAGATGCAACTGTAGGCACATCTGTTTCCATTAATTCAACTTCCGAAGAAGCCTAAAGCTATCAATTACATCCACCAAGGTGTTACCAACAAAAAGTTTCCATTAATTCAACTTCCGAAGAAGCCTAAAGACAACTCCCAAAAATTACGAACCAGAGGATACGGGAAGTTTCCATTAATTCAACTTCCGAAGAAGCCTAAAGTGTTTTTTTTCTGGAGTTACTGTTGCTACTTTACCCACAGTTTCCATTAATTCAACTTCCGAAGAAGCCTAAAGCAATTCTTCCTTCCGGCGGTATGGCTGCTCCAACCGCTCGTTTCCATTAATTCAACTTCCGAAGAAGCCTAAAGCTGAGATGATGAACATCTCAGGACCTGATGCTGTGCACGTTTCCATTAATTCAACTTCCGAAGAAGCCTAAAGTTGTGGGGCAGAGAATGGGGAGAAGGTAAAGGTCTCGTTTCCATTAATTCAACTTCCGAAGAAGCCTAAAGCCGCTATGGCAGCTTGGGTCTGCCCCGAGTGCGGAATGTTTCCATTAATTCAACTTCCGAAGAAGCCTAAAGCTCCACTGGTACATCCATGATGGCTCCAACTTCTTTTACCGTTTCCATTAATTCAACTTCCGAAGAAGCCTAAAGCTATCAAAAAAGACACTTCTCAAGTGTTGACCGAATCGTTTCCATTAATTCAACTTCCGAAGAAGCCTAAAGAGTTACGGGAATAGAAGTGGAGATAAAGATTGGGCGGGTTTCCATTAATTCAACTTCCGAAGAAGCCTAAAGAAGATCCACACAAATCTATTACCGGAACAAGTCGTGGTTTCCATTAATTCAACTTCCGAAGAAGCCTAAAGCTGAAGTAAACCTGGTCGTAATTACCGATTTTGGAGTTTCCATTAATTCAACTTCCGAAGAAGCCTAAAGCCATGATGGCTCCAACTTCTTTCACTGGTGTCACTTGTTTCCATTAATTCAACTTCCGAAGAAGCCTAAAGTTGTAGATGGCAACAGTAACACGATGGAGTTGTTACTAACGTTTCCATTAATTCAACTTCCGAAGAAGCCTAAAGAAGCACACCCAGCACAGGCTGCACACCAGCCAGGTTTCCATTAATTCAACTTCCGAAGAAGCCTAAAGGGTGTACCCGATGGCACTACCGACGACGGTAGTAAGGTTTCCATTAATTCAACTTCCGAAGAAGCCTAAAGAGGCGAGTTGTTCCACCTGAAGAGTTGGAAAAATTGAAGGTTTCCATTAATTCAACTTCCGAAGAAGCCTAAAGAGGTCCCGACTCATAAAGCAAATCCCCCGGGTTCCAATAAAGTTTCCATTAATTCAACTTCCGAAGAAGCCTAAAGTTTTGATGAAAGCTCTGTTCAAAGCTGCTATGAGGTGGGTTTCCATTAATTCAACTTCCGAAGAAGCCTAAAGCTGGTTCCGAAGGTAATCGGTGCAGTGGCAATCGGTGTTTCCATTAATTCAACTTCCGAAGAAGCCTAAAGTTATGCCAGGCGGATCTGGCACCATGATGCGCCAAGAGTTTCCATTAATTCAACTTCCGAAGAAGCCTAAAGAAGCAGTAGAACGAGCCAAAAAATCCGTTGAAGCTGCGTTTCCATTAATTCAACTTCCGAAGAAGCCTAAAGCTATGATGAGCCCGAATGGGATCCTGAGGATCCTGAGTTTCCATTAATTCAACTTCCGAAGAAGCCTAAAGTCGTTTCTATTCAAGCTCTCGCCAGAATTTAAGAACAGAGTTTCCATTAATTCAACTTCCGAAGAAGCCTAAAGCGCATTCTAGTTGGGTCCATTATTGCATCCCTTTTTGGAGTTTCCATTAATTCAACTTCCGAAGAAGCCTAAAGCACTACTGGAATAACCATCCAGAAGGCCATGAAGAGGTTTCCATTAATTCAACTTCCGAAGAAGCCTAAAGATTTGTTTTTGCTTGCCGATTTCTCAGGTAGTATGTCTGGTTTCCATTAATTCAACTTCCGAAGAAGCCTAAAGCCGTTTCGCATAAAAGAACTGTAAAAATTTCAGCTAAGTTTCCATTAATTCAACTTCCGAAGAAGCCTAAAGCGCTTTAGTTTTGGTTATTCTCACTTTCTTCCCTCAAGGTTTCCATTAATTCAACTTCCGAAGAAGCCTAAAGTGCTGAAGTAGATTTTGAGTTGAAACATGTTTCTAGGTTTCCATTAATTCAACTTCCGAAGAAGCCTAAAGCTTGAAGGTAAGGAAAATCTTTTTTTACTTCCTAAAGTTTCCATTAATTCAACTTCCGAAGAAGCCTAAAGACTTGGGCCTACAAATGGCTCAGACAATTGGATTAGGTTTCCATTAATTCAACTTCCGAAGAAGCCTAAAGCGGAGATGCAGACGAACCAACAGATACCACAAACACAGTTTCCATTAATTCAACTTCCGAAGAAGCCTAAAGCAGACCCAACCCACCATGCCTCCCGCTCCAACCGAGTTTCCATTAATTCAACTTCCGAAGAAGCCTAAAGTTGTATTCAGTGAGAAAGGTGTCGCGCGAATATTAGCTGTTTCCATTAATTCAACTTCCGAAGAAGCCTAAAGTAGATGAAATCCGAGTCTCCGCTACTGGCGAAGGGTTTCCATTAATTCAACTTCCGAAGAAGCCTAAAGATGTCCAGAGTGTGGCATGCCGAACTCCGGGAACAATAGTGTTTCCATTAATTCAACTTCCGAAGAAGCCTAAAGCCTGGATTCACTTATGCTGAGCAGTATTCCAAAGTCGATGTTTCCATTAATTCAACTTCCGAAGAAGCCTAAAGGGACAATCTGGTCTTTGCGATTGGTGTCAACAAGAAGAAGTTTCCATTAATTCAACTTCCGAAGAAGCCTAAAGCTTTAGGTTTCAATGGTTTATTTCCTTCAGCCTCAAGTTTCCATTAATTCAACTTCCGAAGAAGCCTAAAGTTTCATTCGGACTTTTACGACTGCTAATATTGCAGATGTTTCCATTAATTCAACTTCCGAAGAAGCCTAAAGACTTCGAGTCTGTCGAAGTCGGCGAGGTTGTTGGGGTGTTTCCATTAATTCAACTTCCGAAGAAGCCTAAAGTACAGTTACAAACGGAGCAACCACGTTCACTGTGACGTTTCCATTAATTCAACTTCCGAAGAAGCCTAAAGGATTTTTACCCTTACCCTGCCCAGGAGCAAGGCGGTTCTGGTTTCCATTAATTCAACTTCCGAAGAAGCCTAAAGGCTAGCTCCTAGAAGCCTTACCCTAAGATAAGTCTACAGCACTTTTTCGTGGGGGTCAAAATTTAAAGTCAATAAAAGCAGGATATTCTCAACAAGTCAGCAACCTACGGTAAAATAAGGCTTCCAAACCTTTACCCCAAAAGAAATTCGTGGGGGGTAACGACAGAATAAGGGTTTCAGACATCACCTACCCCCCACGAAAAAGCTAATTAGACAACCGTGGAACTAACAAACAGAGAAAAAATCCCTTTCTCTCACCCACCGAACCCTACTTATCCCACATCATCGGCCGATATACCTCAACCTCTCCCATCAACGCTGAGATGTACTCCCGCACCTGCAATTCCAAACAGCGACGGTACGCCACCTTATAACCAGTATGGGGATGAGTCGTCTCCGACAGCAACTTTTCATCCCAATGCTTGAGAAACTTCTTCAAAGCATGAGGTTGAAGAAAAACGCCACCCCGTTCGTCTGGCCGCGTAAAATCATCCGCAATAAAAATCTGAGAATTAATCAAATACGTTACCAGAGAATCCACAACCTGAGCCCGAAACTCCTCCATCAAATCTGAAACCAAAGCCGGGTGATTGTCGCGGGGCACGTGCAGATTCCCAAAATGCGTGTGCAGCCCCACAGCTTCCACAAACGAACTCACATTCTGACTTAATAAAGTGTAGCCCAAACTCAGCAAACTATTAATCGGATCAGTAGGAGGGCGCTTAGTGCGAACTTCAAACACAAACGGGCCCGAAAACAAAGAACCCAAAGCTTGAAAATAAACAGTCGCCGCTTTCCCCTCATAACCCCGCAGCGCATCCATAGACTCAGCCAAATGCAAACTTTCCATTAGCATTTCCAGCATTTCCACCGCCTGCAAAACCGATGTTTGACTAGCATCCTTCGATTTGCGATAGCGGTTCAATCGCATCAGCAAAATCCGTGAATTATGCAGCTTCGCCCGGACAATTGCCTCGGCTTGCAGGCGAACAAACTCAGGATTCATAGAACAACTTACCTGCTTAGTCAAATATTCCACCTTGGCCCGCCCGTCGTGTTGCAACCGCCCGAAATAGCGACCCCGCTGCGACAAATACAGAATCGGAATCCGCTGATGCAGCGCACAAGATACAGCCCCGTGAGACACATTGCAGCAGCCAAACAAAATAATGTGGCTTACCCGACTAGCTGGAACTTTTATCCGCAATACCTGCTGGTAATAAACCTGAAACTGCTGGTTTTGAATGCTCAAATAAGCTCCCTGATCCGTGACATACAACGTACTCATAGGTTCCCTCCAAAAATGTTCCGAATTAGCGCGTGGCAAAACAATCCGCTTCACAGAAATACTGCAAGCCAAAGGCTTTCCAGAAAACACAGGTACTTTGCGAGTTACTGCCCGACTAAAAGAAGTTCCCGAAGCCCGCGAAACTCTCCCCTTTGCCGTAGTTTTTGGGAGTTCCGGTGCAAAAACCTCTCCATTGCGAAACAGATAACCGAGAAAAGTAAACTCCTCATCGGGTGCAAAAATCCGCGTCTTTTCTGGCTGAAGTTTTAAATACAAACTGCCCAGCCAAGCACTAATCTGTTCCAAACAGCGATTAGCTTGAATAGAATCGGCACAAGCGATTGCAAAATCATCGCCAAAGCGCACCAAATTCCAACCGTGACTCAAACAAAGCCGGTCAAATTCGTTCAAGTACAAATTAGCCAAAGCACCGGAAAGAATCGCCCCTTGCAAAACTCCCTGATTCGGATACAAACACTGACCCTTAACAACAATTCCCGACCCAAGCTGCTGTTGAATTAACTGGCGCAAAATCGGCTCTAATTGCAACTTCTCCAAATCACTCAATAGCAGCGGCCAACAAAGGTTGTCAAAAAACTTCTCAATATCAGCCTTGACTACCCAAGCCTGCCCGAATCCATAATAGGAATACAGGTGTTTGACAGCCATCTGTATGCCCCTGCCGGGACGGTAAGCGTAGCTGCAATCGAGAAAAACATCCTCCAGCGGCCAATACAGTTCGTCCAGCAAAAAACGCTGCACAATTCTGTCCCTAACCGTAGGAATACCAATCAAACGCTTGTCGCCGTTGGCTTTGGGCTGGTAAAAACCCTTAGCTGGACGCGGAAAATAACATTCCTGCTGCAACTGCTGCAGCAAAACCTGCAACTGGTGTCGGGCAACACCGGCAAACAAATCAACCGTAATGCCGTCAATTCCAGCGCTGCGACTACGCTTGCGGACTTGCTGCCAAGCCGCGTGCAGAGGTTCTGGTGTAAATTCCATGTACCCCCCAAATTGGGTTTTAAACCTTACAACTTCGATTTTTGCAGGGGGGTGTTTGAGTTCAGATTTGAGTGGTTGACAAACTTATATGAGTTCGTGTATGAGTTGAAAGTATCGTTCAAACTCGGCGGTTGAAACCGCGTCTACACGAACGAAGTCCGCCTGCACGGACTAAGAAATACACGGGCGGGCAGGATGCCCAACCCCTACACCCCACAAGAAAATTCAGTCTTTGTGGAACAGGCATCTTGCCTGTTTTTGAGAATGGTGCAAAATGTTATTTTCAGAGGACTTAAGTTTTTAAGCCCAGTTGACTTAATTCTTTGGCAGTCTTTCAGGTTAAATTGATACAAATACTCTTCGCATCCCCTATGTCAAACCGCACTCTCCAAGCAACAGCCAAAGGAATCGAACTCGCAAAAAGAGCTTTGGGGCGTAAACATTTGACACAGAAGGCACTTGCCGTTGAACTGCTAATTGCAGCTTGGTCAACTATCAACGGATTCTTTACCGGCAAGGCGATTTCTCGATCGATTTTCATGGATATTTGCGATACCCTAGAACTCGACTGGCAGGAAATAGTTGGTCTAAAAACAGAATCAGACACAATAACTTCCGCTGTATCCGATGAAAGTATCGCCAATCTAATATCAGAAACAATATCAGCAACCAGCTACAACCTCTCACCCAGCGACGAACTCTTTGCAGCAACCGAACGCAGCGCCGCCCGCGCCAGGGCCGCCCTCACTCCCTACATTCTCCCCCCCATTCCCCGCGAAACCCTGCTGTCCAAATGCTTGAAAGAAATACGCGCCGGATTCGTTGAAAACAAACGCCGCATCGTCCCAATTATAGGGGCCGCCGGATACGGAAAAAGCACCATTCTCGGCAGCATCTACGATGAACTACACGCCGAACAAACCGAATCAGACAGTGGCTGGTTAGCCTTAGCCCGGTGCGACGATTTAATCGAATCCGCTGAAACCTTTGCCCTAGAAGTCGGTGAAAAAATTAGTGCTAAGCGACAATCAATCGTGGAAATTGCCCAACAACTAACAGCCCAACAAAATCGCGGCATTCTCCTGATTGACACTTTAGACATCGTGCTTACAAAACCTTTAGTTTCGGTGTTGCGCGGCATTTTATCCCAACTCTTAGAAATCGGCACAACAATCGCCTTCACCTGCCGCGATACCGACTACAGCAACTTTTTTGAACCCTACCATGAAAGCTTTGCCGGATTCCGAGAAAGCGTCAGCGACAACTGCAAAATTACCCCCTTCACCAGCGAAGAAGTCAGAACCGCAGCGCAAGAATTCATTAAGACTAAACCTGGTTTCAACACTCTAGCAAGCCAGCAATCTTTTGCCAACCAAATTATTGCCCTTTCCGCAGACAGCGTATCCCTACAAGAAATCGTCTGCCACCCCTTGCTGCTGGCTTTACTTTGCGACTTGTTCGCCGCTGAAGAAACAGTCCCCGAAGATTTAACCGTCAGCCAGCTATACGAAAAATATTGGGATTGGAAAATTGCCAAAGTTCGCCACAACTTGCAGTCCGAACACCTCAGCCTCGCCAAACAAAAACTGTGCCTGAAACTAGCACGATTAATGTATGAAAACTCTGGAGATAGATTGCGTGACTTTGTTTACGAGGGCGATTTAGACCTCAGCGAAACAGAATTTTCTGCTTACAATTCACTCAAAAGCGACGGAATTTTTAAAGATTTAGGAGGAAAGCGATCTGGTTTTTTTCACCAAACATTCTTAGAATATACCGTAGCCAGATGGATGAATGCCAGCGAAACAGGCGAACGAGCCAAAGACCAACTTAAAAATGATTTAATTGCTGCTAAAATAGCCGATTCCAGATATTATATTTGGTCGATATTTCGCCAACTTTTAACCCTCCTCAACCTACCAGAATTCAACCAAATTTCTGATGAATTAGACACAACCAAAATTTTGCCTTTTCGCGCCGTCACCTTTGCCAGTGTTTCCCGTACCGAACCGGAATCCTCAGCCGTGTTGCTGTCCCTACTAGGAATAGCCCTTACCAGAGACTACAGCTTCCAAGAAACCCTGTTAGCAGCAGCCAGAGGAGCACCGCAGCGCCACAGAGACGCCGCCTGGGAAGTAGCAGTACAACTGCTAGGAAATGTCGGCCCGGAACTAATTAACAAAGCAGCGGAAACAGCGGCCGAATTGCTAGGGCGGTTCCCCCCAGTTTTGCAGGTAAATCTCGAATCGCCCGCTGAAACTTCTCGATTTGAGCGAGCCCTAGCAGCCATCGCCAATCGACAGCCGCAAACAGCAGAAAGTAACCCACAATCGTCAACAACCGAAAATAACCGACTGTCTCAAACAGCAGAAAATAACCCGCAGTCTCAAACAGCAGAAAATAACCGACAGCCACAAACAACCAAAAATAACCGACAGCCACAAACAACCAAAAATAACCGACAGCCACAAACAGCAGAAAATAGCCGACAGTCTCAAACAACCGAAAATAAACGACGACAAGAACGCTATCAAATTTGGGGAAAATTCATCGGTGTTTTTTGTGAAAATTATGCGAATAAACGGACAGATAGCATAGAATTAGAAATTTTAAAAAGCCTTAAAAAATATTATTTTCTCTTCGGCGGCAACGTTCGTTCTACCGTCATTGAACTTTACCTAACTCCCGGCGTTCCCGCAACAGTACAGCGAGAATTTCTGCTAACAATTATCTCTCAACCAATTTCCGAACAATTCAAAGAACAAGAAAACACCACAAAACTTCTCAGCAGCCTGCTACCAAACTTTTTAGCTGCCGGCGACACACTCTTCGGAACCACTTGGCAAGATGCACTCCGCGCCCCACTAGGCAAATACTGGACTGCGGTTTCCGCCACTGCTGTCGGCCGCGCTGCTGCATCAGATACAGCCTTGCTAGAAGCGATTTTAAAGAGTACATTCAGCGATAGCTTGCCAAGGGATATAGAGGATTTAACGGGGCGCAATCTCGCTGCTATTACATCAGCAGTTCACAGTGGTGCGACTGATTTAGTTGCTGCTAGTTTACTAAAAATCCCCATAGAAACTATCCCAGCCAATCGAGCATCAACTATTACTTTAGTATTCAGAGAACTAGCAATTTATGGTAATGGTTTGCATCCCCTCAGTAGCGAACTGCAATTAGCTTTGGTTCAGTGGATTGTGCCGGCGATAGATCGAGCTCCTGTAGAATTCATTCGCGCGATAGATGCCCTTGCCAATAACCTATCGATACAGCAGCTTTTGGCAGAGATTCTCGAACAATTACTTCCCACACTGCCAGCATCACAAACAGCTAATATCCTTAAGAAACTCAATAATGTTCCTCCTCAACTCGAACCTTACTTACAAAAAAATGCGGATTCAAAAGAAGTGCGATCGGCCCTAGTTAAATTGTACCGCCAACAAGCCGAAAATACAGTAGATCCCAGTAATGATAAGACATTACCCTCAGCAGATTTCAGTAATGACAAGACATTACCGTCGGCGGATTCCAGTAATGACAAGGCATTACCCTCAGCAGATTTCAGTAATGATAAGACATTAACCTCAGCGGATTCCAGTAATGACAAGGCATTGCCGTCTCCCTACTCGTTATCTATTTCTGAACTCGCCAAACTGTGTTTAGATTCCTCGCGAGATGTGGCCCTCGATGCCTCCGCAGCCATACTCGCCCTCGCCGAACAAAAAAAGCAGATCCAGTTACAGCAATTGCTACTAATTTTAGCAAAGTCTCCCCTCGTTGGAGTGCGCCAAAACTGTGTGAAAGCTTTCATTGAAAAAGTCAACTCGCAAGTAGTTGCAACCTCAGAAATTATGGCTGTTTTTGAAACTTTAGCAAACGATTCGACTGCGGAAATAGTCCAACTCTTATACAAATTGATAGACACTGCCATTTGGAATCATCCTTCAGGGGTAAATACAATTGACCCCAATTTAGCAGAAGCCACCTTTGAGCTAACTCGCAGAATTGTTAAAAGTTCCAATCAAGATGTTATCAACATGGGAGCAGCTTCAGCACTGATTGCTTTAAATCAAATAGCTCTTTTAGACAAGATAGAACTCATGCCACAGATTGGGAATTGCACCCGCATCTTACTGCGAACTGTAGACATCAGCCGCAAAGTAGATAAATTAGTTGTCACAGGATTGCTGACTAAACTCGCTAAATTTGACTCCGAGTTTTTGGCTGCTATTGTCAGAGAAGATTTGATTGTTGGCGATTCGCTGATGCCGGTAGCAAATCAGTGCGCTGTGGCGGTGGCTGTTGCAAACGACTGCGGCAAAAATTCACCGCTGCTAGATGAGATTTTGAACGATCGCAGAATTCCCAACGAGGTGAAAAGTCGCATTATTCGCGATCGGGAAACTTGAGAGTTTGACAGTAGCCTACATACAGCACTTTCCATCTAAATGTGATAGTAAATTCAGTCAGCCCGCGACAGGCGTGCGATCGACAGATTGCCGTCACTCGCGGGCGTTAGCCGAGCGACAATCAGCCCGCGTCACGCGCGCGTGAAAAAGCTCCTCAAACACTCTTGCATTAAATAGTGGGCGATCGATAAAATCATCCGGTACGCCCAGGTAAGTCTGATCTGGCGATCGAATGAGCTTAGCGGTATTAGCTATTGAGGACAGTCGCACCTCTCCCTTCTAAGGCTTTAGCAAAGGAATAACGGTTTCAACCCAAGAGGCCGAGAAACCCGCACGCTCATCTCGCACCAGCGGTGAACGGGCAACTTCATGTTGTTTGTAAAGGTTGAAAAGGTGCTGTTGCCCTCTTGAGAGAGAGGAGGCAACTCTGGTGGCAGAACTTCCCCAAGAGGCCGCTTTAATTGTTTGACCATCAAAATTTATACTCGTTCGATCGAGTACAGCGAGCGCCGCTGCACCTGCAAGGGTTTTGCTTAAGCCGCTCATTATTAGTACGTTCGTCGCTCGCGGTGTAAATTATCCTTCTTTTTGCACCCCTAATGAGGGTAATCTGGTCTGGAAAGTCAAATTATCAGACCGGCTATGGACTTAGAACACGCTGCTAATTCCTTTGGAGAAATAGCTTCGACGCGGGACCTAGTGGCAGAGCTGTTAGCTGCCAAGCGCTCTGTCAACACTAGGCGTGCTTATGAGAAAGACTTGTACGATTTCTTTGCGACAATGGCGGGGCAGGAACCGCACCCGGCATTGGTACGCGAGTTTCTACGGCTGAACCGCTTCGCCGCTGTCGCGGTGGTTCTCAAGTATAAAGCCAAACTAATCGACAAGGGACTCAAGGAAGCGACGATTAATCGGCGACTGGCGGCGATCAAAAGTTTGGTGAATTTTGCTCGGAAGGTGGGCGAGTGCGAGTGGAGTTTGGTAGATGTTGAAGGAGAGAAGGTGGTTCCTTACCGGGATACTACAGGGTTTGGCCGAGTTGCTTCTGAGAATGTGGCGGCGATGCAGTCGGTGTTGTCCATTCCCGACCGGAGTACGCCCCAGGGAAAGCGCGACTATGCAGTTCTCCGGCTGCTGTGGGACAATGCGTTGCGCCGGGGGGAGCTCGGCGGAGCCAATATAGGCGACTTTGACCCGCTAGCCCGAACTTTGAATATTTACGGCAAAGGTAGGGGAACTCAAGCGCAGCTAATTGACTTGCATAGCGCGACGGCAGATGCGATTTCTGATTGGCTGAGCGTGCGGGGAGCTGCAATGCCCCTCGATCCTTTATTTATCGCTTTGACAAAGCGTGAATACGGGTTGAGGTTGAGCGGGTACGCTATTTACAAGCTTGTTTTCTCAACTTGCTCCGCTGCGGGAATTCCTAAAAGAATCAGCCCGCACAGAATACGCCACGCTGCAATTACGACGCTGTTAGATGCAAGCAACGGCAATACGCGAATGGCGCAGAAGTTGAGCCGCCATACGAGCTCGAACGTCCTTAATTGCTACGATGATAATCGGCAGAGCTTGCAGCGGGAAGCGTCGGGGCTGCTGGCTGGTTTGGTACGCTAAGTTTAGATTTATATGTTCGGATAATAATCGAATACAAGACTATGGGAAACTCATCGAAACTGTTAACTCTCGTCTCACACTCCTAGTCCAAGGAAATATGGTTGAAATACTGCGATACAGTATTTAGGACTCAAAATGATTTGTGAGCGAGATTATCTGCGAATACTAGCCAAGAAATTGTAAAAGTTGGGGGTATCGAACCCCCAACTTTTATCCCCATTCCTCTCACTACTGTTAAAGCAGTCGAACCCAAATCTGCACCTGGTATCGAACCCCCAACTTTTACCCCCATTCCTCTCACACTCTCCCGTTGCGGTGAAACGTGAGGCTCCTGCGGAATTAGTTGAACTTTCCTAACTAATGCTCGAACGAACTGCTATACTGGTTTATTCAGGTGTGGCTAAATTCCTCTTTAATAGTCTATTTTACCAAATCCCAGTGCAGGTAAAAGCGGCCCAGTAAAAAGGGTGAGAGAACGGCTTTAATTCTTGACAAGATTTCTCTAAATTTTTGAGAGATAGATAAATTTGTTTGCCAATTTTATCATACTTTTTGTATTCTTCATCCCATTGCTGATATTCTGAGGAACCGGAGGAGCAAGCCTTTCGTTCTGCCTCGGATATTTTGCGGAGGGTGTGGGTTTCTTCACGTTTCTGTTTCAAAAGTTCTGTGAGTTGGGGTTTATAACTAGCAACTAAGGTATTGCCCGCAAGCTCTCGCAACTTAACTTGAGCTTGTCTCATAGCTTCTGGGCGATTCTTTCCCTGCTGCCACTCTTGATAGTAAAAGATCGAGAAAAGTGCTGTAGCTAAATCATCGACAGCCCAAAGCGTACTGATAACACTTCTGGCTCCCGCCGACAAAAAAGCAGTTGAAAAAGTAAGGATATCGCCAGTAATTTCAGTCAATCCCAATCCTGTTTCGCAGCAGGAAAGAAATACATCCGACAACTGAGGGAGACGCCATGCAGGAGTCATTAGCTGACCTAAAGTAAGCTGTTGAGCATCTAAAACGCATATTGCATAGTATAATATGATGATATTTAGAAAAAGTCAATGCCTACTAAAAACTTCCTCAATTGCGAGACAAAAAAAAGTCTACAACAAGCATTAAAAGAGCATGAGCATCCAGATATTCGGCAAAGAGCCTTGATTTTTTTGTTACTAAATAACGGAAATACACAAGCTCAAACTGCTGAACTAATTGGCTGCTCTCTGAGAAAAGTTGCTTATTGGAGCAGACATGGTGAGCCTGAGAATTTAGACAGTTTCAAAGATGAGCGGATGAAGGGTAACTACCGAAAAGCTACAGAAGAATACATTAATTTACTCCTAGAAACCATTGAAGTAGAACCTGAGAAATATGGTTATGAGTTCGGAAGATGGACAACAGCTAGACTTGCCATATATCTAGGGGAAAAGACAGGAATCGAGTTGAGTAGTACCCAAGTAAGGAGGATTTTAAAATCAAAAAAGTATGTTTACATCTGGGCTAGATATAGCTTAGAGGAGAAGCAAGATACCGTAGAGAGGGGTTTATTTAAAGATAAATTAGCTGAGTATCTAAGAATAGCCAAAGAATTTCCAGCTCTTCTACAGGTATGGTTTTGGGATGAGAGCGGATTTAGTTTGAGAGTAATTAGAAGAAAAAATTGGTGTAAAAAAGGGACTCGAAGCAAGAAAAGAGGAGAGCGACGAAAGGGTCGTATAAATGTCATGGGCGGAGTGAGGTATTCAGACAAGAAAAGATGGGTGGATTTTATTCCATCTGGAAATGCTGCTAATTTTTATGCCGTCCTCAAAAATTTTTATGGAGATTTAAGAGCCGAGTGGATATTACAAGGGAATTTAGCGGGAGAATTTGAAGAGAAAGGCTGTAAATTGGTAATAATTTTGGACAACGCTAGTTTTCATAAAAAAGCAGAGATTTTGCAGAAAATAGCAGCAGAGATGCCGAATATAATCATAGAGTTTTTGCCCAAGTATAGTCCTGACTACAACTTAGTTGAATTAGTATGGCATTCCGCCAAGGAATATATTGCTAATAGATTATTTGAATCTATTGAAAAACTAGAGTCTCTGTTGAATGAATTGTTAAATGAAGGAGAACTAATTATAAAATGGAACCGAAAAATCAAAAATAAAGGTAACTTAGTTAATGCAGTTTAGATGTTTGACAGCTTAATGCAGCCATCTCCTAAAATTAATGTCGATTCTAAGGGATTGTCAAAGCGCGACTGGGCGTGGTGGCTAGAATGGAGAATTTGGACGGTTTGCGCCAGTTCTCGATAGTTACTAACAGTAGCTTGATGGCGACCTTTTAAGCGTTGATTGTCTGGGATATTATAAAGGACTGCTAGTTGCTCTCCTTCAAAGCTGGCGCAAGGCAAGTCGTCCGTCGCATCTTCAATAGTGCCACAGTTTAGGTTATTGCCGGGGGAAGGACGCTGCTGGCAGAATTCTAGGACTTGACAACTAGGTGCGTAACGAATGAGAAATTTTTCTCCTAAATATCGGTTGTCTCCGATGGGTAGTGCAGCGAAAGGGATGTGATGAAGGGCATCATGAGGAACTATAATCAGTTCCGAAATTCCTTCTAAATGCCATAAGATTAGATCGTTCAAATTTAACTGTTTTGCCAGTTCAGTTAGCATCCCAACTAACTCTTCTTTCCAAGAAGCTTTATCCTCAACATATTTTCCTAACCAATTTGGGAAAATCCATCCGTGTAAAGCATCCAATCCTAAATCGATGCAATTGTGTAGGGTAATCTCATTTTGCCGCACCACAAATATCAAGGTGTCGCTAGCAGTGGTGTAAAAGCTCAGAATGGCAGTAGTAGGTTTGTCGATCAGCTTCTGGATGGATGGGAATTCGAGAGGATTGACTCGAATTTGACCCGCAAGCACCGGATCTAAACGGCGAAGTTGTTCCCAAATTTGGAGTTTTTCAGCTTCCAGATAAGCTATTGTTTGATTGTAAGCTGCTAGTGCTGCACGGCTGTTATCAAGTTTGCTATTATCAAAGTCGTTGCTAGGTTGATTGCGCCCTCGTTCCTTGTCAATTTGCTGCTGTAGCTGTTCAAAATCCTGTAAATACTGTTGAATTTCAGCAGGAATTTCTGCACTTGAATAGAGGTCATTGCTTGCCATTAAGTCTACGAGGCGTTTAGAGCGCGAGCGCTCTACGTATTCAACAGCTTTATCTAACTGCTTATTATTGATGCAAGCTTGCACGATGTTTGCATAAATGTCGATCGCCTCTTCAAAAATTTCTTGGCGGCGAAATTCAGAAGTTGCCCAAGTACGGCTGGTTTCTACGGCTTCGATCGCGATACCGTATCCCTCAATGGCTAACTGCCAATCTCCCATTACAAATGCTCTGTTTCCTAGCATTTCTCCAGTCTTCAGGCACTCAACTGGGAAAGCAGTTGGCGTGAAGACTTCCATTGCTTTTCGATAACAGGCGATCGCCTCTTCGTTTCGCTCAAGGCTGAGGTAGCTATTGCCCAGATTCATTTGAACCATAGCCCACTCTGTAGGAAACTCATCCTGGTTAAAGATTTGTAAGGCAGCTTTATGGGCGGCAATAGCTATTTCTAAATTCTCATTTGGATCGCCCTGAAGTCGATGCAAATAAGCATTAGCCAGATTCATTTTTACTCTAGCCCAATCTACGGGAAACTCGTCTTGAGTGTAAACTTGTAATGCTTTTTTGTTAGCTGCGATCGCCTTCTCAACATTTTCTACCCAATCGCCATGAAGTCGCTGGCGGTAAGCAGATGCCAGATTCATTTGAGTTTGCGCCCAAAGTTCAGGAAATTCTTCGCGGGTGCGGAATAACAGGGCGTTTTGATAACAAGCGATCGCTTGTTCCAAGTTTTCCGCCTTGTTGCCACAAATGCGATCGCAGTAAATAATACCCAGATTGTTTTGCACTTGGGCCCATTCTTCAGGCATTGCTTCGCGGGTGCGAACTTCCATTGCAGCTTCGCCAGCCGCGATCGCTAATTCTGCATTCTCTAACCGATCTCCCCGAATTCGGTTGTCATAGGCAAGAGATAATGTATTTTGAATCGTTGCCCACTGTATCGGAAAAGCTTCGCGGGTATATACTTGTAGGGCATCTTGACAGTAAGCAATCGCTTGTTCTTGATTGTCGGCGCGATCGCCCTTAAAACGGCGGTAGCAAGTGTTACCGAGGAACATCTGACAAAGTGCCCACTCTTCTGGAAAAGCTTCACGGGTAAAGACTGTGGAAGCAATTTCGTAACCTGCGATCGCAATTTCTAAATTATTAGCCTCATTCCCTTTTTTTAATTGGTGGATGTGTAAACTTAAAACCAAAATACCAGAAGCAATTTCTTTTCTTTTTTCAGGTGGGACTTCAGATAGCATAGCATCGGTTTCATCTGGCATCTCCTTAACAAAAATTTCGTCAATTTGCTCTTGGTTAGCGTCAAGCAATATTTTCTGTACCCACTTGATAAAAAGTTCGTCTATGGGTTCTGGATCAGCTTTCAACGATATAAGTTTTTGCGCTATTTTAACAAAATACTTCTCAATTTGCTCTCGCTCATGTTCAAGTAAAGTATCAACTCGAATTTTAGCTTGAGTTTCGGAAATAACTTGCAATAATTCAAAGGGTAAATTAGGGCGGATTTTATGTTGAATAAAATTCCATTGTTCGGGGAAGTCTTCTTTGGTAAAAACAGTAGCTGCAACTTCGTAGCCTGTCTTAGCAATCTTCCAGTTGTTTTCTGCATTGCCTTTGGGGAAATTTTCAATCAGGCTGCTAAAGTTGAGAACTCTTGCCGCTAAATTGATTGCTTCCCCTGGCCCTACTTGAGATATATCAAACTTTATTAGACTTAATCGTTCTACAAAACTGTTGTCCAGTTTATCTAGGTTTGCTTCGAGAATATGGTACAAAGCTTGCGGATTATTTTCGTTTTTTGCAACGGTGTCTAAGACTTTAATAAGAAACTGTGAAATAGAACTTACTTGCTGGAGGTGAACATTTTCTAGTAGGCCTAAAATAACAGGAGAACTTGAGCGTTCAGCATATTCTCTGGCTTTTTTTAGTTCTCCCCAGTCCGTGCAAAGCCCTAGTATTTGTGCGTAAGCAGAAAATTTTTCGGGAATTTCTTGATGTAAAGATTCAGAATCACCCCAGCGGCTGATCATCTCTACAGCTTCAATTACAATCTCAAAACCTTCAAAAGCTTCCGCCTTTTTGCCAGTAGCCAATGCTACCTTTCCCAACTCAAGTCCGGTTTCGATGCACTCTCTAGGGAACGAAGTAGGAGTAAAGACTTTTAAGGCGGCTTGAAAACAGGTTAAAGCATTAGCACTTTGTGCCAATTTGCGGTAAGCAAAACCCAAATCTAACTGGGTTTTAGCCCATCTTTCTGGATAGGTTTCGGGAGTATAAATTTGTAATGCGGCTTGGTAGGCTGCGATCGCCCGTTCCTGGTTCTGGATTTTGTCCCCTACAATCCTTTCGCTATAGGCAAGACCGAGGTGAAATTGGCTACTAGCCCAATCAGAATCAGTGCGAACTTTTAAGGCAACTTGATAACAGGCGATCGCTTGCTCGAAATTTTGTGCGCGAGATCCTTCAACTCGGCGAGTGTAAGCAAGTGCCAGGTTATTTTGCAGTGTTCCCCAAAGTTCAGGAGTTCGCTCGCGGCTAACAACTTGCAAGGCTCCTTCATAGCAAGCGATCGCCTTTTCTAAATTCTCAGCTTCATCTCCGACGATTCTGTCACTGTAAACAAGACCGAGGTTATTTTGCACCATCGCCCACTCTTGGGGAGAAGTATCGCGAGTGGAAATTTGCAAAGCATTGGTGCAAGCGGTGAGGGCTTTTTCAAGGTTGTCGGAGCGATCACCCAAAATCCGATTGCGGTATGCTGGGGCTAAACCGCTTTGGGTTGTCGCCCACACTTGTGGCTCAATCTCACGAGTCAAAATCTTGGCTGATCCTTCAAAACCTGCGATCGCAATTTCCAGGTTAATTGCTCTATTGCCCAGTGGAAAATGCCAGAGGATCGCGCTGAAATACCCAATACCTGCCGCGATCGCTTTTGTTATTTTTGGCTGGGTTCTCAGGAGTGTACAATCTATCCAGAGGCGAAATTGCTGCAAAAAATCTTCATTCAGTTTGTCTGAGTTAATTGCTAGTATCTGGTAAGCTGTTTGTTCGTCCCCTTTTAATAAAATTGTCCGCAATACTTCCCACAAGAAAGCTGGAGCTTTAACAAAAGAGCCTTTTACTGGTGAGCAATCTATTCCTGTGTAAAAATTCCTGTATTCCAGTTCTTCAGTTATAAAAATAGCCAAATCGATTAACAAATTAGCACCAGAAATCTTCCTCTGTGCTACCAGCATTGTCGCTACCATTTCCATCATTTCCACCAAACCAACATCCACCAAGTCCGGGTGCTTCCTTAACATCTTCAGTTCCTTACCACCAGGACATTCGAGGATCGCTTGAATCAGCTTGAAATAAGCTGTCTGCCGTTTGGTCGTTTGGGGAGCTTTCTTCGGGCCGAATCCTTTTGCCATATTCTTTACAGGTTACGAAGGGGAGACTACATATACACATCAGCCATCCGCTCCAAAATTACGCAGCATCTCTCCATATTTCTGCTAACTTCTCCAGCAGTGCTTCGGCTAAATCTTGTAAATCAGTGTCAGCGCTATCTACACTTTCACGAGTAAATTCCCCTCGTGCGGCACTCCCAGCTAACATCTCTCCCGCTGCATACCGCCACTCGTACTCGTCGCAAGTTCGATAAATACGCTCTAATTGGGCAACAATATTGCTCTGCGATTGAGTTTGGATCGTAGAACGTACCTGTACCGCCACTGGATCGTCTGTTTCTAAAAAGGCGATCGCTTCTTCTAAACGAGTAATCTGTTCAAGTAAAGTGTCGAGCGGCATCAGTTCTGCTACTGCTATTTGTTGCGGTGGATTTGAGCTATCTAAGCTGGGAACAAATCCCAATAGTTGCACGGAGTCAAGGCGATCGCTAAACTGTACTCCCACATATCCAATCCGATTTTCTATTACTTCTTCGGGTAAGAAGATGGTTTTTTCACCAGGTAAAACTGGGCGGCATTCTAAGGAGCCAATGCCAGGAATTACCAAGTCAGCGACATTAGCTAGTGTCGTTTTTGCTGGATTAAAGCTATCGGAAGAATTCAAATCTGTTTCAATTTGCAGCCATTTTAAATAGCTGTGAACTGCGTAAACTGCCAGTGCATTCAAGTAAACTCGTTTTCCTTTTTGGACTGTACTTTGAACGGCTGCCAACTGTCGCGCCATTTCATGAGCTTTTAAGTCTAGCGGTACTATTAACAGAGGCAGTTCTGCGATGTTCATGGTTGTGGTTCCTGTTTATATCCTAGAGTTATGGCTTTTTTTTGCAACAAGAGTTCACAGTTTCTCTTCCAGTGAGAATTCAGGGTTGTGTAATTAACCTTTAACTCTGTTGCTAAGTCTCGAAACTTGTCAGGAGGTTCTTTTAATACTCTTCTCATGCTGAGGAATTGGCAGTTACACTCCGGGTTAGAACGAGGGTAGCTATTTCTTAGCTTGCCTTCTGGATCTTCCTCTATGTAAAGTTCTAGTTCGCGCCCAATTCGCTGAATAGTTTCTTTCTGAGCACTTTCAATCATGCCATCCAACCCGCTGAGCGTAAAATCGGGTAATAGTTCGAGCCGAGTTGTTTCTCCAATATCTGCTGCGATCGGCGCCTCTAAACTAATTGGAGCATCTTTGTCAGGAGAATACAAATCTTGAATTCGCCAACCCAGGTAGCCGTTGATCCAGTTAACCAAACTTTTTGAAACAGAAGATTGGCGCGGCTCAAATTTAGCAATCTCGCGACTAACCCATTCAAAAGTACGATTGAGGGCTTCAGGATAGTCTTGATGGACTGATTTTTTGAGTCCTGGTAGTTGTTGAATTTCCCGTAATAGCTTGTCCCTCGCTGTTCGCCCTTTTCTACTCTTAGCTGGATTTTGACGGATCTCTGCAATTAGAGTGCTTAATCGTTCATCTAGGTCATCCATGCGACTTTTTTGAGGAGCAAGTTACTTTGTTTATTAGCTATAAAAATTCGCGATCGTGCGAAAATCCTAAGCTATTTTCTCATGTGGTTGAGCTCTTTGTGTGCGTAAATTCTTGCCGTCCGGAGGTTCGAGGCTATTTCCACGCGAATTATTGCAACTGAAGCAGGCTAAACGCAGGTTAGAGAGCGCGTTAGACCCGCCTCGGCTTTTCGGGAGTAAGTGTTCGATGGTTCTTTCTGATTTCTGCATCGACTTGTTGCACCAGTGGCAGCGGTTTCCGTACAGTTGCAGAAGTTGGCGTCTCTTGTTGCGTCTAGAAGCTGGGGACATAAAGCTTTGGGAGCCTCACGGCTGTTACGTGTTCATTTACGTATCAGCTCCCTGCTAAAAATTTACGCAGCCATAATTTAAAGTCTACTGGTCAATGGCACTGAAAAAGTGAGCCAAAAAAAATCTGTAAGGCAAGATATACATAGATAATTGCCTTACAAACCAAAATATCTCTCTCCATTATGCCAAATCGTGCGTGCATTCTCAAACAACAATTTTTGCAGAG